>SLSB01000014.1 GCA_007130675.1 Candidatus Hydrogenedentota bacterium
GCGTGCGTTATCCCGTGGTCAGGGGGGTGCGTGGGTCCTGACGGCGGGCATCCTCGGGAGAAATGACCTCGAACCGAACCGTGTCCAGCACGCCGTCCTGCGCGAGGCAGGTTACCTTATGTTTCCCGGGGCGCAAATCAAGGTATACGGGCGTTTCTGGGGCGGATCCGCCGAGATACCGGTCGTTTAGATACCAATGCAGGGTTCCCCTGCGCTCGATCGACGCCCGCAGGCGGATGCGGTCCCCCGTGGGTTCCCCCGTGAGCACATACACCGCGCCGTTGGACGGGTTCTGGATGGCCAGCGTGTCGCGGCGCTCGGGCAGAGGGCCTTGCGTTGCGGTCCGCTCGACGGTGCGCGGCGCACGGATGGCGGCGAGGTTCCAGTTGCGGGCGTCGCCAGGCCAGCGCTCGGCGATCCGGTCCCCGTCTCCCGCCGGATGGTGCATGTCGCAGACGCGATGCAGATACTGGGTGCTCGGCAGGGTCTCGCGCCGCGTGTTCGGGCACCATCGCGTCGCAGGAAGGCCGCTGACGGCGCACACGCGGGTTTCGCGCAGGTCTTCGCCTGTTTCAGGCCACGCCGGCGCATTGGGCACATCGAGCGAGCGAAAGATCTTTGTTGCCAACGGTAGTGCCACCGTGGCCCCTACAAGCCACTTCGACGACGACGCGTCGTTGTTGCCCATCCAGACGCCCACCACGTAGTGCCGGTTGAACACGAAGGTCCAGGCATCGCGATACCCCGTCGAGGTGCCGGTCTTCCATGCGACGCGCGTTCGTGCCGCGCTCACCGGCACCAATTGGCGCTCGAATTCGCCGGGGGGCGTTTGCTCGAGCATCTCGAACAGCTTGAGGCAGGTTCCCCGGGAAAGCACCCTTCTTTCGGGGACAACAGGCTCGAGTTCATGCACTCGGGCGGGGCGGTAGGCGCCGAGATTGGCGATCATGCCATACGCAGCGGCCATTTCCTCGAGGCGGACTTCGCAGTTGCCCAGTGTGAGGCCGAGTCCATAATGGTCGGGAGGTTTGACCACCGACGTGATGCCCGTACGCGGCAAGAGCGCATGGAAACGCTCGATGCCGACCCGTTCCAGGACAGTCACGGCAGGCACGTTCAGCGAAAACTGCAGCGCTTTGTCGGCGGTAACAAGGCCCCGGTGCCGCTGGTCGAAGTTTTCCGGCGAGTAGCGGCCATAATCGAGCGTGCCGTCGTTCAGCGTCTCGGAAGCATAAAGGCAATCCTGGTCCATGGCCAATCCATAAATGAACGGCTTGAGTGCCGAGCCGGGCGGGCGCAGCGCACGGCAGGCGTCAACCTGGCCGCCGCCCGGCGTGTCGTAGAAGTTCCCCGAGCCTACCCGCGCCAGCACCTCGCCTGACTCCGTATCCAGCACAATCACCGCGGCGTTGGTGATTTCGCCCGGATAGTACCGCAACCGTTCGCGCACCATCTGCTCGACGCGTGCCTGGAGTCCCGAATCAAGTGTGGTGCGAAGACGGCTCCGCTCTTCGACCTGTGGCCGGAGGTGCATGGCCAGGTGCGGTGCCAGCGCTGGGAAATCGTGCCACCGGACGCCCAGCGGAGCCGCGCATGCCTGCTTGAACTCATGGTCGTCGATATACCCCTCGTCGCGCATGCGCTCGAGGACATGGTTGCGCCGTGCCCGGGCACGCGACGGATTCTCGAGGGGCATATATGCGGTTGGCGCCTTGGGTAATCCTGCCAGCAGAGCGGCTTCGGGCAGATTGAGTTCGCGGGCGGGTTTGCCGAAATACCGCATCGCGGCGGCCTCGCACCCCACGAGATTGAGTCCATACGGCGCGGAATTCAGATACGTCTCGAGGATTTCCTCCTTGGAAACCCGTGCATCCAAACGCAATGCGGCCACGGCCTGACGTAGTTTCCCCTGTATCGAGCGGGTCGGGGGAAGGCCCCGTTTGGCTACCTGCATCGTGAGCGTGGATGCGCCCGAGACAACCTGCCGGCTTCGGAGGTTAGACCTGGCGGCCCGCAACACCGCGAGCGGATCGACGCCCGGGTGCAGATGGAAGCGTTGGTCTTCGGTAGCGATGGTTGCGTGTATGAGGTGGGGGCTCACCTGTGCCAAAGGCCGCGGAAAACACCACTGCTCTTCTTCGTTCAGGAACACATAGATCGGCCTATCGTGCCGGTCGTGCAATTCGCTGGACGCCGGCAGTTCCAGATAAGGCCGGGTGTCCATGGGCCAGCCCAATAGCATTGCAAGGCCCGCGACAGCGGCAACGCACACGGGTATCGCGCGGCGGGGCGCGATTGCCGCCGAAATAATCCGCTTTACCCGGGCTTTGTCGAGCCAGTTCATTACCGTGGGTTCACCTCGATACTGCTCAGCGCGTTGGCCCCGCGAATCGACGCATCGTACATGCACTCGGCCGTAGCCGGAGGCGCCTGATACGCGCCCGGCGTCACCGCGCGAACCACGAAGTAGTACCTGTGGCCCTCGGGCTTGTGCCGAAGGGAATTGAACGCCAGCACAATACGGTCATCGCGCACATCCACGTAGTTCGGGTTGACCGCCTCCCCGAATTTGCCCGGCGGCAGTGTTTCGGCATTAAGCCGCGGATTCTCGATCTCGAATCCGGCGGGCAGCATGTCGACCACCACGACATTCTCGGTGGTTTGTTCGGGCGTGATGAGCAGTTCCACCACATAGCTGTCGGATTGCAGGAACGTGTTCTCGGTATAGGGCTCGCCCTGGTTTGTAAAATAGCGGCGGCGGATCGACATGCCTTCGGCGTAGGCCTCGGTCTCCGGCTCCTCGGGGATGCCTGCCGTCGTAACGTTGACGAACAGCGTCGCCTGCCCGGTGTTCGTCACGGCAAATTCGCCGCCCGCGCCTTCGTGTTTGCCACGAAATACCCGCGAGCCCCGGATTTCCTGTGTGCCGTGAGGTCCCGAGATGGTAGCGGCGGCTGTTTCGGCGTTCGCGGCGGTCATCTGAAAATAATCCCCGAGCGCGGCGATGACGAAGGCCCTTTCCTGGGTATTGCCCTGCCGTGCGTCCGACAGAAACCTGATCAGCTCGCGCGCTTTTTCGTGCAGCTCGGGCGAACCGGGATCAATCTCGAGCAATGCAAGCACCTCGACCGCCGTGTTGCGAATGTCCGAGTTGAGCGTGCCGCCCCGCTCGGTGACTTCATAGGGCTGAGACGGCGCGGTCGAAAGGTACATCGCCACGCGGTCCATGTCTTGCGTGGTCTTGGCAAGAGCCGCGGCTAGGAGATAGCGGGCCGCTCGGGGTATCCTTACGTTGTCGAAGCGCCGGATCTGATGGATGGCTTGAATGTCGCCGCCGATCGCCAGCACATAGGTCGCATAGGCGCGCAGATACAGGTTGGATTTGGTCTCTTTCTGTGTCCAATCCGTGGCGATACCGCGCACGTACTCCTGCAACGCGGCCATAGGTTCTTCGGGGATGTCGAACTCCCGGCCGTTCTGGACCAAGGTCAGGAAATGCAGCGCATACACCGAGCCATAGGGGTATGCCTCGGGCGACCCCGGCCAGTAACCCAGACCCCCAGAGGCCGTCTGCATGGCGAATAGCCGCGCAATGCCCTCTTCGAGATAACTGCTAATGCGCTCGTCGTCCTTCAACACTTCCTCGACGAGGTCCTGGCTCTTGCGCAGGAGATACATCGGCATGAGGCGTGACACGACCTGCTCGAGGCACCCGTGGGGATAGCCCACCACAAATTTAAGCGCGTCATAGAGCTGCAATTGCGGATTGGCGCTCACAATCACCTCGAGCTCGGCCAGTTCATTGGGGATGAACCGCGTATTGCGGAAGGTCCGCGACTCGCCGGGCTCGACCGCGGCAAGTTCATGGTGCGATTGGTAGGCCGCCGGCGCGCGTACCGGCAGCGGTGTCTCCTGTGTCAGCGTCTCGACTTCAGCGCCCTGGGCATCCGTGACCACAGCTCTCCAACGGATGACGCCCTGGCCAGTGGCTTCCGTCGCACGCAACGGGACCTCGATCGACGCTTCGCTGTTTGCGGGAACGCGCAACGTTTTTGGTTCGCCCTCGATCTGCAAAGGTCCGCTGACGGTGCACGACAGTTCAACCTCGCACGGCGCATCGGTAATGTTGAACACGATCGCGCGGGACACCACAGCATCACCAGGAAGCAGGAAACGCGGCAGGCTGGTCCGCAGCATGTAGGGCCGCCGCACGTACACATTATCGCCCGCCGCGCCCGCGGCAGTCTCGGTGTTCGCAACAGCAACGACGCGCAGTTGCCCCGAGAACTCGGGGATCTCCATACGCACCGTCGCAGAGCCATCGGCCCCCGTGCGCACCACCCCCGACCACAGCGCGACCGGTTTTATCCAGCTTTCGTCCGCCATGCCCGAACGCCTCGCCAGCCTCCGCAGGGCATCGCCTCCCGGCGCGGGTTTGTCGAAGTCGTAGGCCACTCTGTCGTAATAGTGAGCCCTGCGGTAATCGGGGCGGCGCGACCGTGAAAAATACTCATACGGCGCGGGATTCCGGTAGTCGGTGATGTCGTGAATGCCTTCGTCGACCGCGGCCAGGGTCACTTCGGCCTCGGCAGGATTGCCCGCGTGATCGGTCACCCGCACCGTGAACGCACGCTGGCCAGCAGGGCGGACCTCCTCGGGCAAGTCGGGAAATTCGACGCTGAGTTTACGGGCGGGATTGTCCACCTTCAGATTTGCCAGTGCGAAACTCGAGAAGGGATGCATCGGGGTCTTTCCGATCTCGATGGCGTGAATCACCGTAGCTTCGAGCCAGACATTGGGGAAGTGCTCCTCGCTTACGCGCAGTTGCACTTCGCCCACATTGTTCTCGATGGCAACGGGGGTCATCTCTTTCAGCGTATCGCCCTGTACCATCACGATGCCGTGTCCGTCAAAGGGGGATTCCACCTTGAGCGTGGCCGTATCGCCAATGGTGTAGGTTTCTTTGTCCAAACTCAGCCGGATAAGGCTGGGCCTCGCAGCCGACACCATGCGGATGCGGTCGCCGTACGCATAAAACGTGATGGTGCTGAATTGCGGCGTGTCATCCGAGACCACGCGCAACCGGTAGTAGCCCCAGCCGTCCATGCTGAACGTTGCCGAGCCTTTGCCCTCGTGCATCGCAACTTCTTTGGAATCCACCGCTTCGAACGATTTGGTCCAGTTCGAGCTGTAGTGGCTGTAGTACCGCCGCACGTAATAGTTCCACACCTGTTTCTCGAGATAGACGGTGGCCTTCTCGATATCGGCGGGCGTGCCGTCCGCGTTCACGGCGGCGACAAAGGCCTCGACGCCGGACCCGCCCTCAGGCTGTGCGGCGCGAATGCCAAGACAGATATCCGAGGGGAAGTACATGGCTTCCGCCGTGCCGTAGACCGCGCGCCCGCCCAGTTCGAACACGCCGGCAAACACCGTGGCGGTTAACGGGAAGGTGGCATCCGGGGGCGCGGGTTGCGCGAACTGGAACGAAGCTCGCCCATCATCGCCGGTTTGTGTTTCACCGACCGAGATCGTGTCGGGTTGGAAATCGGAATCGTTCTCGAACCGGTAACCTTGCCACCCATCGGGATTCCAGCCCTTGCGCTCGAGGGCGACACGGGCGGAAGCCATTCGGTTCGCCGCGGGTGGCCCAAACAGATGCCGTGCCTCAACGTGGATGTCATACGCCTGGCCGGCCATCCAAGTCGTCTCCGGCAGTTCGACGCTGGTTTCTATCCGGTTAGGCACAAATTCTTCGAGACTGAACTGGTAGGTGCCAATCGCTTCCTCGGAACCGGGTACCGTCAGCATGATCGTGTACTTGCCGGTCGGAAACTCTTTCTGCGTTTCGATATCAAGATTCCCGCCGCCGAATGCTGACAGATGCGTGGTCTGGGTCTGCAATACCCGTCCGTTCGGCTGCAGAACCTTGACAAACAACGGCGTTTCGGCCAGGGCATCCCCATAATTTGTGCGGACAATCCACCGTGCGTGCACGGTTTCGCCGGGGCGGTAGAGGTCGCGGTCGGCGTAGATGAACGCGTCATAGGCCTCGTTGTCATACATCGGCATTCCGGGCAGGATCTCGGGCGTATCATCGCTGCGGCGGGTAAGTTCGAGCAGCGTGAAATCGTCTTCATGCTCGACCACGGCCACCGCGGGCGTGCCGAGCGAGGTGTCGAGGTTCGCCATCCGCACAATGCCCTGTTCGTCGGTATGGCCAATCGCCATTAACTGGTTCTTGTCCGAGTGCAGGAACACCTTCGCCCGGTGCAGCGGTTCAAGCGAGAACAGATTGTGTGCGAAAAGCATGATGCCATCATCAAGCCAGTGGGCCAGTACGCCGATGTTGGTGAAAAGTACAATCTTCGTGGCGGATTGCCACTCTTCCGAACGAGCAAGGATGCAGAACACCCCGCGTTTGTCCCGCGGTAGAAGGTCCTCGATATCAAGCGGAGCACTGACGATTTGGTCCGGCCGCATCGGCACATCAAGTTTGGTGGCCGTGATCTTCTCGCTCCATTTCCGCACAAAATCCTGGCCGCTTTGGCGCAGCGACCAATAGTCGCCGGGGTCCACGTTCATGGCCATGTCTTCCACGGCTACCGCCACATTCGACGGAAACATCCGGTACACTTCCACGTCGACCTTGTCGATGTTGCGCGATTCGATTGCGAGCGCGGACGTGGCACGGGTCGGGAAGTAGAACTTGCCCTCGTGGTTGAATCCGATATAGGCGGGAACATCGTCGGTTTGCAGGGTGCGGGAAACGGCATTCGGGCTCGTTCCTCCCCCGACATACTCGACACCTTCGCCAATCCTGAGCTGATACGAGGTCTTCGAGCGAAACTCGCCGAATACGCGATAGAAGCGGTGCCCCTCGGACGAGACGCGAAGTCCCTCGACCTCTGGCGTGAACGTGATGTGTTTCTCGAGCTCCTTGGCACTGACCGCGACGTTCAGGCGCATGGACAGAACCAAGCCCTCTCGTTCTCCGCCGCCCCACCAGGTATCCTCGATGCGCAGCGGCGGCGCAGGCCGCGTCATCTCATGCCCGTACGGTTCGAGCAGGGCGGCATTCGGCGCGCCCGGAAGTCCCGCCTCGATGTTCAAGGTCACCTCGACCTCGGCGCGGCGCTCGGGCCGGAACTGGATGGATTTGTTGTCCGACAGGTCTGGACCGCGCACCACAAAGTCGAGTTCATTTCCGGTGGCCGTTTCTATCAGCGTCATCCGCGACGACAGGGCCTCGTTGGTCACGGGATGCGAGAAGGTCATGAAGAGCGTATGCCGCACCCCGGTCGTGTCGCCCCATCGCACCGAGGTGATACGAAGGGGGTCGGGGCGCGTTTCGAGTGTGGCTGTGTATTCTTCGACGAGTGTCCGGTCCATACTGCCTGCCATGCCCTTGGGCAAGTGCACATGCACGGGCGGAAACGCGTCGTCGGGCACCGCAAACCGAATGCGGTGCTCGAGTGCTTCGCCCTGCGAAACGACTTCAAAGGGCACCGGGCTTTCCGTATCCTCTCGAGTGATGGAAACGCTGTCAGGCAGAACATCCGCGGGCACAGGCTTCGTAAACCTGAAGACGATCTCCCGTGCTGCCTCCTCAAACTGGCCCCATTGCACATCGGCCACCTGGAAAAAGGGTTCCTGCGGATACGCAAACAGCCGGTCCTTTTGCAGCGCCATGATGCCCGCTGCATCCGACAGGCCTTCGAGCACGCGGACACGCACGGGAGCGGGCAGCCCATCCTCGAAGACGAGCCGAACGGCGCCTTCCTCCCCCTCCTCGAGGCTGTACTCGATGGACTGACCAGCGAGGTCCTCGACTTCGAGGTGTTCGCGCAAGGCATCGAGCTCCACGGAAACGGGAAACAGCATGCCCAACACAACCCGGTCCGGCTGGTCTTCGATTTCCCACATGCGCCGCGGCTCGAA
>SLSB01000389.1 GCA_007130675.1 Candidatus Hydrogenedentota bacterium
CGGTGCTCTCAAGCTCGCGCACATTCCCGGGCCATGGATTGTCAATCAACCGCGCAAGCTCGCATCCCGAGATGTCTATGTTTCCGTCGCCGCTAAAGCCCCCATGTTTTTGAATAAAATGTCGCACGAGCAAGGGGATATCCTCTTTACGCGAGGTGAGCGGAGGCACCCAGATGCACACTTCGTTCAATCGGAAGTACAGGTCGTGGCGGAAACCGCCATCCTTCGTCTTGGCCTCGAGATCGGCGTTGGTGGCCGCAATAATCTGCACGTCTACCTGGATATGCTTTTTCCCTCCCAGTTTCGTGAATTCTTTGTGCTCGATGACCTGAAGAAGCTTGGCTTGCAGGCTCGGATACATCTCGCCGATCTCGTCCAGGAAGATAATTCCGTTGTGAGCGAGTTCGAAACGCCCCGGCTTGGACGACCCGGCCCCTGTGAAGGCGCCCTTCTCATACCCGAATAATTCGCTTTCCAGCAGTTGTTCGGGCAGGGCTGTGCAGTTCACCTTCACGAACGGGCGGTCGCGCCGCGCTGAGAGCCGGTGAATCTCGCGGGCCACCATGTCTTTGCCGGTACCGCTCTCGCCGCGAAGCAGGCAGTTCAGATCGGTGCGCGCCACCTGATTGATGACTGTTCGCAGCTCTTGCATGGCGGGGCTGATGCCCACGAGAAACGACGTTTGCGCACCGGTCCTGCCCCCCCCGGGACGGCGCCGCACCTGCTGTTCAGATTCGCCGGCCAACGTGTTGCGCAAGACCGCCCTGAGATCGTTCAGGTTAAATGGCTTGGGCATAAAGTCCACGGCGCCGCGCCGCACACATTCGATGACCCCCTTCGGCTCGGACTCGAGAGAAACGCACACCACTTTGGGTTCGGCCGGGCTCTCGATGATTGCCGTGAGGACGTCGGTAGTGAGCCCGGCTTCGGGCAGAATCTCCATAATCACGGCACGCACGGGCTCCGTGTACAAGAACCGCATGGCTTCTTCTGAGGTACCCACGGCGCGCACGTCGTAGCCCGAACGTTTCAGGCCCTTCTCCAGCGCCCAGCGCACGCCGGGGTCGGTCTCGAGCACAACGATTGTGCCGCCGGGGCCGTTGGCGGGTTCTTGCGCGGCAGCACTCGTTGTCGAAAAGGTCTGCTTGCTCACCGAAGCACCTCCCGTTCGGTGGCGACACGGGTAACATTGCGAGGAAGCACGATGCGCAGCAACACCCGGCTCTCTTCAGTAAATTCAAGCGTGAGCGTTCCTCCGCAGCTCTGCACCGTGCGCTCGGCGAGCTGCAGCCCGGGGTTCCCCGTATCCGTAGCTGTAAAAGCCGAGGCCAATGGCGTGATGCTTTGCCGGTAGATCAGCGGGGAGCCCTCATAGCGCATTTCGAAGGCCACGTGCTCCGCGCCTGTCTGACGCAATTTCAGCGCAATCGCACCCCCGACATCCACCGAGCGCAAAGCCGCCAGAAGGAGGTCGAGAAACGTTCGCGCCAAAGTCGTGCCATTGAGTAGAATGCATTCGCCCTCGGTCTCGAACTCACGCTCGACCGTCACCCGCCGATTCTGCATGGCGACGGTCAGCACATCGAGTGCCCGCTCGATGAACTCGTCCAGCCGGATGGTCTCGACCGAGCCTTCGCGCAGCACCGCCAGCTTGCGGAATTCCTGGGTCTGCCGGTGCAGCTTATCCACGTTCTGGAGAATGATGGCGACTCCCTCGGAGGCCTCGGGGGAGATCGCCGTCTCCTGCACTATGTCTGCGGCAGTCCGAATGGCCGTCAGGGGCTGGATGAAGTTACGCACGATTTCGATTCCGATATTGCCCAGACTCGCATGATGTGCGACGTGAAGCAGCAACTTCGCTTGTTCCCACTCGAATGCCAGAAAACGCCCGCACGTGTCGAGGAACTCGCGGTCGCCCTGAAGGTTGCCGAAGCCCGGCTCGGTATAGAAGCCTACCAGATAGCGAACGGTATTCAGTTGGTTCTGCGAGAACACAAAGGGCCGTAACACCGCCTCGCCGAGATCGGTATGGCGCTCGAGCCAGTTTTGCAGAAAGATTTCGGGCTCGGCCTCGAGCAACAGTGCTCCTGTATCTTCAAAATCCAGGATATTGCTGGTGCCGATGAATTCGGTTTGATCCTCCAGATTGCGGTAGATGCCGACTAGCCGTTCGCCGGCCACATCGCACACGACCACGGCGCGCAACGGGATATGCTTGCCCAAGTCGGAATAGACCCCGCGCAGGAGCGTTTCGGCGCCAAAATAGCCCGAGGCAAAACGGCTCAGCCGCAGCAGCGCCTGCAAACGGGTGTTGCTGCGTTCGCAGGACGAGGCATACTGGCGGATGTCCTCGGTAGCTTCCTCGACGCGCGCCCGCAACTGCTCGCGTTCCTCGATGAGCAGCTCAAACAGCTCGCCGCGCTCGCGCATCACGCTGTGATGCGACATCGCGCGCGTGAGTGCGGCCTTGAGGGTGGCTGCATCAACTGGCTTCACCAGATAATCAAACGCACCCTCGCGCAGGGTGTCAATGACGGTCTCGGCCTCGCGCGCGCCAGTCAGTACAATGGAAACGAGACAAGGGTCCGTCGTCGTGAACTCACCAATCAGCGAGAGACCGTTGCCATCGGGCAGGCCCAAATCAATAAGCGCACAGGCAAACGTGCCGCGTTCAAAGAGGGCGCGGCCCTCGGCAATCGAGGAGCCTGTAACGCATTCGTACCCCCAGTCCCGAAGCACTTCTTCAAGAAATGCCATCTGGGTGGGCTCATCCTCGATGATGAGAATGCTCGGGGTTTGCGCCTCATCTAAATTCACGTGCCCGCCTCTCGTTCCGCCCGCCGGTATCCCTCCCCCATTCTGGAGATCTACCTCACTTAACCGAGTATGCTACCCCAGCATCACGACATTGTCAAGAAACCAGCTGTCTTGTGTTGTCCAAGTGCGCAAAAAAGCGAGAAAAAGTTGTCAAGTCTGACAACCTTCCGATCGAATTCGCAGAAATAGTGATCACCTTTCGCCGACACTGACCTCTCAAAAATCGGCGTTTCTCTTTGCAATACGGGAGTATACGACAGATTGCGCATTTCTGGCACATGTCTTGCTGACTGTTAGTCGGTGGAGGAGCAGTTGCCGTGCAAGATACCAAAGAACTCAAAGCCGCAATAGAAGATCTACAGGCCCGTCTTGAGGAAGAGAGCCGACAGCGGGCCGAACTCGAGCGGCGCTCGCGCGTGCTCGAGAAACTTGCGCACCGAGACCCCGCAACGGGGTTGCGCACCGAGACCTACCTGCATGCCCGGGTTCGCGAGGAGATCGAACGAGCGATCCGCTATCCATCTGCGGCGACGTTGCTGACATTCTGCTCACCGCACGCAGAGGCCGACAACGTGGCCGACTTGGGTGTGCGCCTGACCAGCGATCTGCGCATGACTGATCAGGTGTTCAGTCTGAGCGAGGGGGGCCTGGCGGTTCTGCTTGTGGAAACGCCCGAAGAAGGTGCGCACAAAGTACTGCACCGCCTGTCCTCGGATTTGGAACAGTTCTTCGAAAGCTACGGCTACTCGATTACCAGTTTTCCTGTGGATGCCAATCTAGCCGAAGACTTTTTGAATCTCGCCCTCGAACGCCACAACAAAGTGAGCCGGCAGATGCATGCGGGCGGAAACGGCAACACAACGGAAACGGCCTCCACGCTTCACTGACCCTTCGGCTGAGCACTGGAAGTGCGTCTGCAAGCCAGGAACAGCAACCCGAAAACGTGACCGCCTGGTGCGAGTGCAGCGGTGCGCCTCATCCGACCCCTTTTTCTGAACGCGCATTTCTGATAGCATTTTAGTGCCTCTCGCGTTTCAGGAACGGACGATCCGACATACGTATCCGGGTACTTTCCCCGAGCGGCATTGCACGTGCTACAGATTTGGCGTGCGCCGCACTGCGCAAGCGCTCCCTGGAGGGCCTCGATAACATGAAAGCCGTGAAATGGTTCGGGCCGCACGATATGCGGACCGTGGATGTCGAAAAACCGGTGCCCAAACCCCATGAGGCCCTGATTCGCATCGAGTCGACAGGGGTCTGCGGCTCGGATTTACACTACTACTCCGACGGCCGCATCGGGCAGGCGACGATTACCGAACCCTTGATTCTTGGCCATGAATACGCCGGTCTTGTCGAGGCGGTTGGCGCCGAGGCCGATCCATCCCTGGTGGGAAAGCGCGTTGCCGTCGAACCGGGCATCCCGTGCCTCCACTGCGAATGGTGCCATACCGGGCACTACAACGTGTGTCCCGACATGGTCTTTCCGGGCGGTCCGCCGCACGACGGGGCGCTGTGCGAGTATATTGCGGTACACGCGCGGTTCTGCTTTCCCGTGCCCGACTCGATGAGCGCCGCCGAGGCCGCCATGCTCGAGCCGTTGGCCGTTGCCGTGCACACGGTCGAACTTGCGGGTCTGAAACCGGGCGAATCCGCCGCAATTCTTGGTCTCGGGCCCATTGGGCTTCTTACCGCGCAGGTGGCCAAGCTCGCGGGTGTGAGCCTGCTCTTCGGCACCGACCTCGAGCAGTACCGCGTCGCGGCCGGGGCAAAACACGGTGTGGACAAGGCGTTCAACGCATCGAGTCACGACACCGTCGAGACCATCTTGTCTGAAACGAACGGGCGCGGCGTGGATGTCGTGTTCGATTGCGCGCGGTCGTCGGTCACGCCGTCGCTGGCCTGCCGGGCGGTGCGGCCCGCGGGGCGCGTGATACTCACGGGTATCTCGGGCACCGAGGAGGATCCGCTGCCGGTCAGCGTGGCTCGCCGCAAAGAGCTGACCCTGCAATGGTGCCGCCGGTTCTGCTTCGATTATCCTCGGTCGCTCGCGCTGCTCGCGTCGGGCCGTGTCGACGTGGCTTCGCTGGTCACCCATTCGTATGCTCTCGAGCAGGCCGGCGAGGCATTCGATCTCGTGCTCAATTTCCGCGATAATGTTCTCAAGGCGTCCATCGATCAGTAAGCGCAGGTACGGCTTCGGGTGGCGCCACAGCAAGGAACGAGACCGATGAAGAAAAAACTATTGATTGCCGGGGCGGCGGTGCTGGTGCTGGCCAGCCTGACGGTGCTCGTGGTCGGACCGTGGCCGGCCTACTCTGCCCGCGATATTACGCAAGCGGCCTTTTATCAACGCAACGTGGGGGCTATCCAGGCCAGTGCGGATCGCTCGGTATTGCAGGGCCCGCCCCTGCCGCTCGAGGCGGGCTGGGCCAAACAGCCGATGACCCCGCCGCTTGGCACGCCGCTGGCAGGTTATGGCAACCGGAAAGGAGAGCCTTCGACGGGAGTGCACGACGAACTGTTTGTCAAGGCCCTGGTGCTCTCGGACGGGAACAACCGCGTCGTGATTGTCGCGTCTGACATGCTCATCGTTCCTCCGAATCTCGCCGGCATGGTGCGCGAGCGGGTCGCGGACCGGACAGGGATTGCCGCCGATGACATCCTGTTCAACGCCTCGCACACGCACTCGGGTCCCGGCGGCTGGGCGCCGGGCTTCGCGGGCAAGCAGTTCTCGGGTGGGTACGACGAGTCGGTGCTCGAGTTTCTCGCCCAGCAGTTCACGGAAGCCATCGTGGAAGCGAATGCCAACGTCACGAGCGGGGCGGCCCTCGGAACCGGGAGCGTCGAGGTGGACACGTACATTCGCAACCGGGCGCGCGAAGGGGCAACCGATTCGAGCCTGGATTTCATGGTCATCGAAAAACATGACGGTTCCCTGTGTTATCTGGTGCGATATAGCGCCCATTCGACGGTGCTGGGCGCAAGTAACATGGAATTCAGCGGCGATTACCCTGGGTATCTCGAGCGGGCCATCGAGCGCGAGACAGGCGGGTTCGCCATGTTTCTCGCGGGCGCGATGGGCAGCATGGGCGTGCGCAGTCCCGGTGACGAGCGCGGTTTTGAACGGGCAGAAGCCATCGGCGAGAGCCTCGCCCGGCATGTGCTCGACAACGTTATGCACGTAGACCTCGAGGACCGGGTGGCGATTGCCTCGGTTGGCGTGCCGCTCGAGTTGCCGTCATTTCAGCTGCGCCTCCATCGCTCGTGGCGGCTATCGCCGCATGTCTTTGGCATTCTGGGCATCGATTCGGACGGCTGGCTGCATTGCGTGCGGATCGGCGACACCTATCTTGTTGGGATGCCCGCGGATTTCAGCGGCGAGATCAGCGTGCGCATGCGCGAATGGGCGGCCGTGCAGGGCCTTGATTTGTGGGTGCTGAGTTTCAACGGAGATTATATTGGTTACATCTCGCCCGATGCATACTACGAAACCGCCCAGAAGCAGGGCACGGAAGGGTACGAAATGTATGTGATGAGCTGGGTCGGCCCCGACCAGGAGAAATTCTTCGTCACGCTTGCCGAGGAAGCCATCGAGTCGCTCCGAAGAAATGCGGGCACGGGCTCGTAAGCGCGCCGCATGAGCCTGTCGGCGCAACGTATCAAGCACCGCGACCTCTGGGCCGGCGGAATCCTGTTGTTTGCCGGGCTTGCGCTGTTGTTTGCCGCCGCATGGCGCGAGCGGGCGATCCTCGACGACACCGCCTGGCGGGATCTACTGATCGCCGTCGAGGCGGACACCGTGCCCGAGGGTGCGTTTCCGCTGCGATCACGGCCCCTGCCCAAGGCCAATCTCCCTGCCACAACCCAGCAGCTTCTCGAGGATATGCGGATGCAACCCGGCAGCGCCGAACTGCTCGACATGCTCGGCGTCACGCACATGGAACGCCTGCTCATGGTCGAGACGGAGCCCGCTTTCTTCGCGCCGGGCCTTGTGTCGGGGCGGCTTCCCGAAGCCGGCGAGCCCGAAGTACTCGCGGGTGGGCTTGCCCGGTTCGACACGTTCAAGATAGACGGCCGAACCTTCGAGATTGTGGGGCGTCTTAAACCGGCGATTCCCGGCGTGCTGACCACGTATGTGCTGCCTGCGCACCCGGATTTCGACGGCCTTTTCACAGATGTGGAGCAAGCCACGGCCGGCTGGCTGCACCCGCAGGGCTTGGACCACCTTAACAGGCTCGGGCTCGCGGAGTTCGAGGAAGAACCGGCTCTGCGATTCTTGATGCCTGCCGGGCAACTTCCCACTTCCATCGCGGGCATCACGCTTCTGGGCTTGGTGCTGGTAGCCGCCGGGGGAGCCTTCGCGCAACTCGGGTTGCTTCGGCGTTACGCGCACCGTGCGGGCGCACTGCTCGGACCTGTCCTGCAGGAACTCAGCTTGCGGCCGCGGCTGCTGCTGGCGATGCATGTGCTGTTGTACGGCGCCCTTTTTGCAACAATGCTGGGCGCATTCCTCGAACCGCGGACCACATGGAGCGCCGGACGGTTTGTCCGGTCGGTATTCGCCGAAGGGGAACTCGAGTATGTCGGCCGCGCCTACATGACGGGCAACATCCTGCATGCCGCACTGGCCACGTTCAACCAGAACTACGTAGTGGCCACGTGCACATACACCATCCTGCCGTCGCTCATCATTCCATTTGCCGGGGTCGTCAAGAATCTGCTGAGCTTTACGTTCGTAGGCCTGGTGATGAGTCCACTCTGGACAGGCAATGCGGCGCAATACACCTACCACAGCATTACGATGACCCTCGAACTCGAGGTCTACGTTCTCACATCATTTGCCGTCAGCGTACTGCCTGTACGGGTGTATCACGGGATTCGGAACGGCGATTGGGTCGCGCAGTACATCGAGGGCGTCCGGGTGATAGCGAGCATGGCGGTCCTCGGCGCCATCTTGCTCCTTATTGCCGCCTTCTACGAGGCCACCACGCTTATTCTGTTCAATTGAGACATCGCCGTGGGAATCCGACGGCGACTCTCTCTGACATGCGACCGTGTGGACGGAATAGACAGGATGGACAGGGATTGCTGAGGCCGGGCGTTTCAGCAAG
>SLSB01000652.1 GCA_007130675.1 Candidatus Hydrogenedentota bacterium
AAGGCCATGGCCGCCGAGATCGACTGTTTCTTGCGCGGCCAGCCCGAGCCGTCCCGAAAAAAACCGTTCGATTGCCGCCTGGGCGAAATTGCGGATGCCGAGAAAGGCCCGTTTGCCGTCGAGCGCATGATCGAGGAGACGCGCGGCAAAGGCCGCCTGCCCCACGACAGCCAGGCTGAGGCGCGGAGATGCCTTCACTGTGATTGCCTCAAGCTCGATTCGTGCAAGCTTCGGCGGTATGCCACCGAATACGGCGCTGGACAGTTCGCCTATCGCGAGACCGTGCGTCCGCGTATCGAAGCGTGCCAGACGACCGAGACCATTTGGTTCGAGCCAGGGAAGTGCATCCGCTGCGGACTCTGTGTCGAGATCACGGGGCAACAGGGCGAACCAGTGGGGATGGGCTTCATTCAGCGCGGTTTCGATGCGCGCGTCCAGCCGCCCATGGGCCGTTCAATTGGCGAGGCCCTGACCGTATCCGCCCGCGACTGCATCGAGGCATGTCCGACCGCGGCTTTGGCGTGGCGGAATAAGGAGGAGCGTGACGAATGAGGATCGTTCAGTTGATTCCCGGCACGGGCGGCACATTCTATTGTCAGAACTGCATGCGGGACGGCGCGCTTGTGCGGGGTTTGCGCGGTCACGGCGCCGACGTCACGCTGGTGCCTATGTATCTCCCTTTGAACGTTGACGCAGAAGGTCTTGAAGACCACGCTCCGGTGTTCTTTGGCGGCATTAACGTGTTCTTGCAGCAGAAGTCTGCGCTGTTTCGCAAGACTCCGCGGTGGCTGGACCGGGTTTTTGATTCCGATTGGATGCTGAAGCAGGCGGCCGCGCGCGAGGGTTCGACCCGCGCCTCGTCGCTGGGTCCCATGACGCTCTCTATGCTGCAAGGCCGCCAAGGCAACCAGCTCAAGGAGATCGAGCGCCTGAGCGCATGGCTCAAAGACCATGAAAAACCTGACTTGCTGCACGCATCCAACTCGCTTTTGTTGGGTGTGGCAACCGAGTTGAAACGCGATCTGGGCATTCCCCTCGTGTGCACCCTTCAAGATGAAAACACGTGGCTTGATGCCATTCCCGACCCGCATGGCCGGCAATGCTGGGAGACGATGTCTGAGTGCGCGCGCGAGGTGGATGCGTTTATCGCGGTGAGCAAATGGTATGCGGACGAAATGAGCGGGCGTATGAGCATTCCCCGCGAGAAGATGACGGTGGTTCCCGTCGGCATGGAGTTCGACGGTGTTGATCCGGTGTCGGCTCCTCATAATCCGCCCACCATCGGCTATCTCTCACGTATGACCAAGAGTCTGGGACTTGGACTATTGGTGGATGCATTCATTGACCTCAAGAAGGCCGGCTCCATCAAAGAGCTCAAATTGCGTCTGACTGGCGGCAGAACGGCCGAAGATGCCGCGTTTGTCGAACACCTCGAGTCCGAATTGAGCCGGCACGGGCTCAGAGAGGACGTCGAGTTTGTGGACGAGTTCGACAAGGCGGCGCGCCACGATTTTCTCCGCTCATTATCCGTCCTTTCAGTGCCGGCGCCCGAGGGCGGGGCGTTTGGGACGTTTATTATCGAAGCGCTGGCATGTGGGGTACCGGTGGTCCAGCCCGCTGCGGGCGCGTTTCCGGAGATTATCGAGACAACCGGCGGAGGGCGTCTGTACGACCCGAATGCGGAGAACGGTCTTCGCACTGCACTCGAACAAGTACTTTTGGATCCCGCCCGCGCCCATGAGATGGGTCTGCGCGGGCGCGAAGCCGTGTTGAAAGCGTACAGCGTCGAGGCGGTCCTGCCGAAGATGCTCGGGCTGTACCAACGTTTGGTGACGTCATGAGATATTCCGCTGCACACTGGTTCGTACTGGCCGCATCTATGGTTGTCTTTGTTGTATCCGGCTGCGGCGAGCGTCCACACACTCCGCCCGTAGGCGAGCCCGTGTCTGAGGTCGCGCCGAAGGAAACCGAATTGCCTCCACCGGACGAAAAGCGCGGTCATGAGCCTGCGGACGTGGTTTGGAATACGTATCACGGCGGTTTTTCGCTGCGCGGCGTGGCGGACACCGCCCTGCCCGAGACCCTCGAGCCTGCCTGGCGTTTCATGGCGGGCGCGCCCGTCTTCACCACGCCGGTGGCGGGCGACGGGCGCATTTATTTTGCGAACACCAAGGGCCGCCTGTTTGCCGTCGACGCGCAAGGCGATGAGATATGGTCCAGGACCCTTCCCCGTGAAGCGCGCCATGAATGGTCGCCAACCGAACAGGAGTTCGACGCCCCACTGACATTTTATGACGGTGTGCTGCTCGCGGGATCGGCCGACGGCATCGTGTTTGCCCTCGATGCCGCCTCGGGAGAGGTGCTCTGGGAGACTGACATTGACGGCGCGATCATGGGCATTGTCAATGTCGTCCCCGCAGGCGCCGGTAACGACGCGGAAGCCGGCGCGCGGGTCTATGTCATCGAGCAGAGTTACGGCATTTTGCACTGCCTGGATTTCCAGACCGGCGAGATGCTGTGGCAGTCCGAACCGGTCGATCGGTGCGACGGTTCGCCGGGTGTCGGCGATGGCGTCGCCGTATTCGGGAGTTGCGCTGCGGCGCTTCACATATTCTCTTCCAACACGGGCGACAGGCTGCACGACGTCGCACTCGGCGGCGACTCAGAGGTGGCGGGCGGCGTGGCTGTGGTGGACGGGGCGGCATACGCGGGCAGCCGAAGCGGAAAACTTGTGAAGGCCGATGTCCGGGACGGAACCATCGTGTGGGCGAACACGGATTGCGACGACGAGGCGTTTTCGACGCCCGCCGTGAGTGACGAATGGGTCGTATTCGGGTGCGCTGGAGGCACGGTACACGCGCTCGATCGCGACACCGGCCAAACGCGGTGGACCTTCGGCGCGCGGGGCACGGTGGCATCGCCCGTGATTGCCGGGGACAAGGTCGTGGCCTCGGCAAATGGCGTTCTGTTTCTACTCGCACTTGACGATGGTCGCGAATTGTGGTCCTATGATGTCAGTGACGAAATCACCGCTCCGGCGGTGGTCGGCAGGATGGTGCTCACAGGCAGCAGCGACGGCACCGTGGCTGCGTTTCGCTAAGCCGGATAGTAGGACAGCTTTCGGCTGGCGGCATTTGCGGCTCACGGAAACGGTTTTGGATGAATGAATTGCGAGTCTCCGACGCCGTGGGCGGCTGTGAAATATCTCAAGACGAGCAGCGTGCACAAATTTTAGGTGCTTTCTTCGCAACCCAACCCCTGCAAGGAGGGCCGTACGGGTGAACGACACCAAGCCTCTTCTCGAGCTTCACGACGTTACCAAAGTGTACGGCGGTTCGCCTAATCCCCCTGAAGTGTTGCGTGGCATCAACCTGCGTCTGATGCCTGGCGAGTCTGTTGCGGTGGTCGGGCCTTCTGGCTGCGGCAAGAGTACGCTTCTCAATCTCGTGGGCGCGCTGGATCGCCCGACATCGGGGTCGATCACCTTTGAGGACCAAGACCTACTCGGGCTCGATGCGCGGGAACTGGCGCGGTTTCGCAACACGTCCGTGGGTTTCATCTTCCAGTTCCATCATCTCTTGCCGCAATGCACGGCGCTGGAGAATGTCTTGATTCCCGCGCTGGTTAATGGAAGCGCCAATGACAAGAGAGACCGCGCCCAAGAACTGCTCGAGCGCGTCGGACTGTCCGAGCGCCTGCACTACCGGCCGGGCCAGCTCTCGGGAGGCGAGCGGCAGCGGACCGCCGTGGTCCGAGCGCTGATCAACCAACCCAACCTGCTGCTGGCCGACGAACCTACCGGGTCGCTCAACGAAGCGGCCGCCCAAGAGCTTGTGGATCTTCTCCTTCAGCTTGGCCGTGACGAAAACATGACGCTTCTGGTGGTCACGCACGCTATGGACGTTGCCGGGCAAATGGGCCGGGTGCTTGAGTTGCACGGCGGGGTGCTTAACCCGCAAGAGGCGACGTCATGACGATGCTGCGACTGGTGCTCGATGGTCTCCGTTTTCACTGGCGCATGCACCTTGGTGCGGCGATCGGCACGGCGTTGGCTGCCGCGATTCTTACGGGTGCGCTCCTGGTGGGCGACAGCACCGATTATTCGCTTCGGCAATACGCCTCGGCGCGTTTGGGTTCGATTCATTTCGCCGTCGAATCCCGGGGGGCCTTCTTTTCGCAGGACCTCGGGGGCGCGCTCGAGGACGTCATCGACACGCGCGCGGTTCCGGCGCTTACTCTGCGTGGAATGGCCTTGCCCGCAGACACGGGCTCCGGTTCACAGGTGAATCAAGTCAGCGTGATCGGTACGACGGAAGCATTCTGGGACTTCGACCCCGAAATCGAGGTTGGCCTGGACGGGTATGAGACTGCGCTGAACGAACGGCTCGCACAGGCTCTCGGGGTCGAGGCAGGCGACCGGGTGGCGCTTCGCATCTGGAAGCCCGGCATCCTGCCCCGCGATGCCCCGCTCTCATCCCGTGCCGAGGACACCTCCGTGCGGGCTCTGTGCACTGTGAAGGCGGTGTTGCCGGATTCGGGTCTCGGCCGGTTCAGCCTGACGGCTTCCCAAGAGGCTCCCTACAACGCCTTCGTTAATCTGGAGTGGCTGCAGGAGCAGACCGCTCTGCAGGGCCGTGTTGGAACGCTCCTGCTGGGGGAGGACACCAGCCAGGAGGCGCTCGATGATGCTCTGGGAGAGGTGTGGCGTCTTGAACACACCGGGCTGCGGCTGGACTCTCACCCCACGGGAATCCTTCAACTCGAGACGGACCGCATTTATCTGCAACGCGCCGTTGCCGAAGCCGCCCTGACTTTGCCGGATGCCCAGGGAACGCTTTCCTACCTGGTCAATTCGATTTCGAAAGACGGCCTGTTTACGCCCTATTCGTTTGCGACGGGCGGGCCTGTGCCGCCGGAGATGCCCGATGACCATGTGATCATCAACCGCTGGCTGGCCGATGAAATCCAGGCGGAACCCGGTGATTCCGTCGAAGTGCGGTACTACGAACTGACGCCCGCTAGCGAGTTTATCGAAAAAGAACGCACGTTCACGGTTCACAGAATCGCCGAGATGGACGAACTCGAGGCCGAACGCGATCTGATGCCCGAGTTTCCCGGATTGACCGACGTGGAACGCTGCGCGGACTGGGACATCGGCATGCCTCTCGATGACGAGTACCTCGCTGACGAGGCCAATGAGGATTACTGGAACCGATACGGCCCTACGCCGAAGTTTCTCTGTACGCTTGCAGCGGCGCAGGAAATGTGGGCCAACCGTTATGGCAATCTTATGACCGTGCGGTTTCCCAGCGACAGTGTCTCGGAACAAAAGGTGCGCGAGGCCCTCCACCAGAATGTTGTCCCGGCTGATCTCGGCCTTCTGGTCATGCCGGTCCGGGAACAAGCCTTCGAGGCGGTCGAGACCGCGCTGGATCTCGGCGGATTGTTCCTGGGGATGAGCTTTTTCCTGATCGTTTCGGCGCTGGTGCTCACGGCGCTGCTGTTCGTCTTCGGGGTGCAGCAACGCGCATCCGAGATGGGTGCGCTGCTGGCTCTCGGGTTCCAACCGCGGCATATTCGCACGCTGTTTCTGGCCGAGGCTGCGTCGAGCGCGATTATTGGCGCCGCGGCAGGCGCTGCGGCAAGCACCGTCTATACGCGAGCCCTCATTTTCGGCCTGACCCACTACTGGCAAGGCGCTGTTGCCGATACTCGCATTCTTTACTACGCCGCTCCGGGCACGGTCGTTTTGGGCGGGACGGTCAGCCTTGTGTGCGCCCTGGGGGCGATGGGGCTCGCCATGTGGCGCCAGACCCGCCATTCGCCGCGTGAATTATTGACCATGGATTTTTCGCAGGTCATCTCTTCCGCAAGAGAACCGAAGAAGCCTGCATTATGGCCGCCGTTGGCGGGACTCGCCGCTGCGTGCGTCCTGATTTTCTACGCGCTGGCAGCGGATGTGGCGGAGGTCGCCCTGGTTTTCTTTGGGGCGGGCGCGCTGCTCCTGCTCTCGGGCGCGGGCTTGTTCCGCTGTATCCTCGGCCGGATGACGGCGACCGCTTCGATGGAACGCCTGAATATCACCACGCTGGCCCTCGAGAACACCGCGCGCCGGAGAGGCCGGAGTCTGAGCGTGGCCGGATTGTTGGCCACGGGAAGTTTTCTGGTGCTTGCGGTTTCCTCGATGCAGCAAGACGTTACGGCAGGCGCCCACTTGCGCTCGTCAGGCACCGGCGGCTTCGAGTTGTTCGCCGAGACGACGCTTCCCCTCTCTGAGAACCCGGCCAAGGAAATCGACAAACCCGGCGTCGAGGCCGTGGCATTGCGGGTGTATGATGGCGATGATGCGAGCTGTTTGAATCTCAATCGGGCACAAACGCCCCGCCTGCTCGGGGTCGACGCCGATGCGCTTGCCCGTTTGGGCGCGTTTGTGCCGGAGAATGACCAAAGCGGACTATGGGACCTTCTCAGCCGCGACCTTCCCGGTGGCGAGATACCCGCCTTGGTCGGCGATGCCGATACAGCCATGTGGGGGTTGCAGAAGAGGACAGGCGTCGAACGGGGGGACATTCTCACCTACATCGACGATCACGGAGATGAGGTTGACTTGAAACTGGTGGGCAACCTGCCCATGCGGCTGTCGGTGTTTCAGGGTACGGTTCTGATCTCGAACGAGGATTTTACGCGCCTGTTTCCCTCGGAAGACGGGTTTCGCATGTTTCTTGTGGACACGCCTGCCGATAAACAGGAAGAGGCGGCCACAGCGCTGAATGAGGCATTCGACAGAGCAGGCATGCACGCTGAGCCGTCTGTCGACCGGCTTCTGCGCTTCTACGCCGTCGAATCCACGTATCTTGCGATGTTTCTGCTGCTGGGCGGACTCGGTATGATCCTCGGCAGCGCGGCGCTCGGTATTGTCGTGTTGCGCAATTTGCTCGAACGCCGCCGCGAAACCGCCATGCTCCGCGCCATGGGGTTCACGCGGCCCGGCCTGGTTAAGCTCCTTTTCGCCGAGTATGTTTTCCTGCTCTGCGCCGGACTTATCATGGGTACTGTCGCCGCGGCCGTCGCGATGATTCCCGCCGCGGCGTTATCGGACACACCCATCTCGCTCACCCTCCAAGCCGCCATTCTCGCCGGGATCGCCCTGACCGGGGTTGTCTGTATCCTGCTGGCTATACGCATCGGCTTGGGAGGCGAAGATTTCGCCGCGCTCCGCACGGAATAGCCAGGATTGTGGCCGGAACGCCTCCGCTGTGGCGGGGTCTCTTGACCGCGCCGCTCTAACGACCGAAGGTCTCCATATTGTCCCGCGCCTTCGGCGCGGTGTGGATGGGGAATCGTGTACCTGGGGCTGCGCCGCGCGTCCGCGCGCGGCTTTCCCCAGGCTGGTATGTTACCGCGCCGTTGGCGCTCCCGAAAGCGATGGTTGGGTCGATATGGAATCTCGCCGTTGGCGCTCGTAGCGCAGGCGTCTCGCCTGCATCCTCTGGACGTTGGAGGACCGGCGCCCTCGCCTCCGGGATCATGGCCGAGACGGCCATGCTGGTATGTTGCCGCGCCGTTGGCGCTCCCGAAAGCGATGGTTGGGTCGATATGGAATCTCGCCGTTGGCGCCCGTAGCGCAGGCGTCTCGCCTGCACCCTCTGGACGTTGGAGGACCGGCGCCCTCGCTTGCGGGATCATGGCCGAGACGGACATGCTGTGAAGGCATCCCGCTGTGGTGTGGTTTCGCATGCCATGCCGAGCTGGCGCTCGGCGATCCCAGGCGGACTGCGCCACCTGTGTGCTCGGCTGTGGCACGGCCTTTTATCTTCTTCTCCGGGTGGCGCGGGAGTGCTCAAGTGCTTTGCCGAT
>SLSB01000649.1 GCA_007130675.1 Candidatus Hydrogenedentota bacterium
CGGGGTTTGCAGTAAAACGCGTTCTCGCGGATCCTGTGCTCATGGCGACGGCCCTGGCGGCCTTCGACGAGATGACCCGCGGCTGTTCGGTGCCCGCGGATATCGAGAGCGTGTTGCTGGAGGCGGACGAAGCATTCCGGGAACTCGGTGAACAAACTCGCGCGGAATCCGCTGTCGAGTGAACGAGGCATGACCTCGGAGGGAGCGAACATGCTGAAGACGATGCTTGTGCTGTGCGTTGTGGGCCTGACGGCGGCGGGCTGCGCCACGTGTCCGGCCAAGTCGGAGGCTGAGGTTGCGGCACGAAATGCTCGCGACGGCGCGCCTCGCGCAATCACGGATGCGGACCCAACCCAACCCTGTCTGCGGCACGTCGTGCTGTTCAAATGGAAAGACGGCACGCCTCCCGCGACCGTATACGAAATCGAGCAGGCCTTTGCGGCGCTGCCCGGCGAGATCCCGCAGATCTCGGCGTTCGAATGGGGCACCGACGTGAGCGTCGAGAACCTGTCACAGGGGTTTACCCACTGTTTCCTTTTGTCGTTCAAGAGCGAAGAGGATCTGGCCGTCTACCTGCCCCACCCCGCGCACAAGGCGTTCGCCGAGCTTATTGGTCCTCATCTCGACAAGGTGCTGGTGGTCGATTACTGGGCGCAGCGGTAGCCCTCTCGTCGCGCAACACCCCCCACCGCCCGAGGATGTCGTAGAGCACGATGCCAAAGGCGGTGGCCACGTTCACCGTGTTTTTATAGCCGAGCATCGGAATGCGCACGACTTCGTCGCATTGCCCGAGCAGCTCGGGCGTAATCCCCCGGACTTCGTTGCCGAAAACCACCGCAACCGGCCGTGGCCATTGAAACGATCCAACGCACTTGGCGTCTTCGGTGGTTTCGATGGCGACGATGGGAATACTCGCGGCGCGCAACCGGGTCACCGCGTCAAGCGGGTCTTCGTGATGCGTCCACGGCACATAATCGAATGCGCCCAGTGCCGTTTTGGCGAGCTTGAGGTTGGGAGGATGGCAGGTGTACCCGCACAAATGGATGTGCTCGACCGCTCCGGCGTCTGAAGTTCGGAAGATCGACCCGACATTGAACGCGCTGCGGATATTTTCGAGGATGATGTGCACCGGATGCCGCGGCCGCGGCTCGAGGGTTTCTCTGGACTGCATGCGGTAATGGGGCTCAAGTGTGTGCAATGCCTTGTTCTTCATGACGTGTCCCACGCATAAACTGAAATTGCCTTGGATCTTTCCACAACCGCGCGGCGCGTGCAAGTCCGATTAGGAGAGGGGCGTAAGCGATTGGGCCGTGGGCCAACGATGTCGCATTGTGCCATGTTCGTTTACTTGGTCATTTTTCTGCAATTCTCGCGGTATATGCGCGGCCTTCTGTCTATTCGGGAGCGTTTCTGCGCTTGATTTTACCCTTTTCCAAGTGGTATTGTCTGCTTGTTTGTGCAATTGACGCGAGGACGGTGTGTGCCTGAGCAACCTTCGAGGGACGCAAGTGCGTTACGCGCGTGGGCGCTCGTGGGCCAATTGGGCCTGACGATGGCCGTGCCTATTGTGGCGGGCGTACTAGGGGGCATCTATCTGGATGCGTGGCTCGGGGGGACCGGCATCGTTCTCGTGGTCATGATTTTGCTGGGTGTTGGCGTTGGCGCCGCGGGTGTATATGGGCTGCTGGCAAAGGAGATTTCGTGGAAACGCTGAGGCGGTTCCGGTTGCTGGCGGTCCGGCTGGGCCTGCTTATGACGGCGGTGGCCGCCTTTGGCGGGTTCGCATTTGACTCGGTATTGGGTAAGGGATTGCTGGGCGGGGGCATCGCGGGTGTCCTGGCGTTTTGGATTATTGCGCGGCAGACGGAAAAACTTGCAAATCTGCCCCGTGAGAAGATACATTCCCTGACCTACAGATGGACGGCCCTGCGGTTGTTGTTTTACGGGGTTGTTCTGGTGTGGGGATACCGTCTCGACCCGGACTCCCTACGCGGGTTGCTGGGTGTGGCGGCAGGCCTATTTATCATACAACTTGTGGTGGTCTTTCTCGGAATAACCGGATGGGACCTCAAAACCGGGGACGACGTGGATGGAAAAGATCGGTGAACGGCTGATATGGCACTACGTGCCATTTACGGACATCGCATTGCCGTTGGGAGGCGTCAACGTTCTGACGATTCTCAACACGTTGATGGCGATGGCCGTATTGCTGGCGCTGATGTGTTGGGCGAGCCGGCGCCTCGAAAAGATCCCTGGGCGGGCCCAGGTGATGGTCGAGATGTATGTTGGGGCATTTGACAATTTGGTGACGTCCTCGCTTGAGTTGGAGACACGGCGCGAAAACCGCAAGTATTTTCCATTGATTACCTCGCTGTTCTGTTTCTTGCTGTTGTGTAATCTGATGGGTTTTTTCCCCGGTGGTGTGTTTCAGGGGCCAACGGAAGACATCAACACGACGTTGGCGCTGGGTATCATGGGCATGACCATCGCGACCTACTCGGCGTTGCGGGCCAAAGGCATGCTGGCGTATATCGAGGAATTGATGGGCCCCATGTGGTCACAAGAAGATGCCGAGGGCGTGGCCAAGATCGCAGGGAAGCTTTCCGCACTGTTCTTTTTCCCGTTGAATGTCATCGGAGAGATATCAAAGGTCATCTCGATCTCGTTTCGTATTTTCGGCAACATGATGGGCGGAGCCATCATCATCGTGGTGGTGTCGACGTTGACCTACAATTTCTTGATTCCCATCGGACTGAATTTCTTTTTCGTGTTTTTTCAAGGGATTATCCAGGCCTTCGTGTTTACCATGCTTACGCTGACCTATATCGCGGTGGCCATCAAATGAGTGCGGCGTAGAGGAAAGACTGGGTAAACGTTTTGGACATTTCTGCGGACATCTGGCTGGTCATCGGCCGCAGCATCGGCACCGGCATTGCGCTTGGGTTTGGCGGCGTCGGTGCGGCGATCGGCATGGGAATCGCTGCGGGCCAGGCCAGCGAGGGCATCATGCGCCAGCCGGCGCGCCAGGGCTATATGCTGCGCACGATGCTCATCGGGCAAGCCGTCGGGGGCAGTCCGTCGATTTTTGCGCTGGTGATCGGCTTGCTGATAGCGTTTCTGGGCGTGCGGGCTCCCGAGGAAATTGGGGGGAACGTGGTCTGCGCGTTGATTGCCGCGGGCATCGCCATTGGACTGGGCTGTTTTGGCAGCGGCGCGGGATGCGGGTACCCCGCAGGAGCCGCATGCGATGGCGTGGCGCGGAATCCCCGGCGCAGCTCGCAAGTGATTCAGGCGATGGTCATCGGCCAGGCGGTAGCACAATCGCCGAGCATTTTCGCCACGGTCATTGCGCTGATCATGCTCTTCACGCCGCAAACCGGCACGGATTGGGCTACGATGGGCATATTGCTGGGCTCGGGAGTGGCCATCGGGGCGGGCGCGCTTGGGCCGGGATACGGTTCGGGCCACGCCGCTGGCGGCGCACTCGGGGGGCTGGGCCGTTGGCCCCGTACCCATGGGATCGTGCTTCGGACCATGCTGGTAGGCCAGGCGGTGTGCCAGACGCCGGCGATCTTCGGGCTGTTGGTGGCGTTCATCATGATGTATGCGCTGGGCGAATCCGAAGACACGGTGGTGTGGTGGGCGAAGACAGTCGCAGCGGGGATTTCCGTGGGATTCGGCGGCATCGGGCCGGGCATCGGCAGCGGCATCGCGGCGAGTAGTGGATGCGAGGCGACGGCGTCGAATCCGCGCAGGGAAACGCTGGTACTTCGTACGATGCTGACCGGGCAGGCAGTATCGCAATCGACAGCGATCTACGCGCTGATCATTGCGTTGGTGATATTGTTCGTGATTTAGGATTGAAGGCGCCGTACGGCGCATGATGTGGGAGAACAGAGCTATGGAATTGAGCACGGTAGTTACGCTTCTACAAAGCGTGACGGCCCAGGCGGCAGAGGTTGCGGACACGGCCATCACTGGGGCGGATATCCGTTCGGCGGGGGCGCTGATCGGCGCGGGCATCTGCATGGGATTTGGCGCGATTGGGCCGGGCATTGGCGAAGGTTTTGCCGCGGGCAAAGCATGCGAGGCCATCGGGCGCGCGCCCGAGAATGCCGGGTTGCTGACGCGCACGATGCTGATTGGCCAGGCGGTGTCAGAATCCACGGGCATCTACTCGCTCGTGGTGGCGCTGCTGATTCTCTTCGTGCTGCAATAGGCAACAAGACGGTCAGGCGCCGATGGTCACCATTAACCTAACCATAGTGGTTCAGCTGGGCTTGTTCCTGCTGTTTCTCTGGGCACTGAACAAACTGGTGCTCCAGCGCGTGCTGCGCAATCTCGATGCGCGCGAAACAGCCCTCGAACAAGACGCCGAGGCTGCAAATGCCGACGCCAGCGCCGCGCAATCGCTCGAGGCTCAGTATGCCGCCGAGCTCACGGCGGCGCGCCGGGCCGCAACGGTACACTTCGAGCGCGAGCGCCGGGCCGCCATGGATGATCGGAACGAACGACTGGCCCGTGCGCGCGAGAACGGCGACCAAGAGGTGATGGCCGTCTCACGCGACGGACAAGCCCAGATCCAAGCACAGCGGGAGCAGTTCGGCACGCTGGCCCAGGATGTGGCCGAGGCCATGGCGCAGCGGTTGCGCGTAAAAGGGGGTGGAACATGACCCCCACAAAACGGTTTCTGCTGGTGTTTCTCGCCGTCTATGTAGTAGTCGCGGTGACTCTGATTGTCTTGCTCGGACCGCCCGACTACAGCTCGGCCTACATGGACGAATTCAGAGACGCGCATCAGCGCTACCTCGAGATCATCAAAAGCGACGAGTACAAGCTGCACCAGGAACGGCCCCATCTGCACCCCGCCGAAGGCAGGTTCGCGGACGACATGGAATTCGTGCACGAATACGAGAGCCGCGAGCGTTTTCAAGACGAGCAGCGGCGCATGTTCGCATACAACCTGCTTTTCGATCTGCTGAACGCCGGCGCGGTCGTAGCGCTTGCCGTGCGTTTCGGGAAGCAGCCGCTGCTGGACTTTCTCGATGACAAGATCGACGACGTGCGCCGGCGGATTCGGCGCAGCGAGGAAGTGCGCGCGCGCGCGGCAAAGGCGAAAGCCCAGGCCGAGGCGAAGCTCAAAGGCATCGAGGACGACAAGCGCCGCATCGAGCACCAGACCGCGGAGTCGCTTCAGCAGGAAAAGCAGGCGATCGCGGCACTCACCGCCGAGAACCTCGATTTAATCGCCGTCGAGACGGAAGAGCGCAAGCAGCGCGAGGCGCGCCAGGCCGCCATGCAAATGAAAGCCGAGATTGTCGAGCGCTCGGTCTCGCTCTTGGCCGAGCGCCTTCGCAGTGAGCTGACGGAATCGGATCAGGCGGTGCTGCTCGAGCAGTTCGTCGGCCGCTTGGAGCATGTGGAATGACGGGTTATCTCATAGCAGACCGGTATGCGGGCGCATTGAGCGCGGCCCTGACCGAGGATAGCCAACTCGAGACGGCCCTCGCGTCGCTGCAGGAGATCAGCAGCCTGTTCGACGCGCACCACGAGTTGCATAGTTGCTTATCAAATCCGGCGATCGAGGTTCATCTGCGAGAAAAGGTTCTCGATGAAGTGCTGCAGCGCCTCGGGGCCCAGCAGGCAGTCGTGCGGTTGGTGCATGAACTCATGGAACGGGGCCGCATGCCGGTGCTGCGTGAAACGGTCATGCGGTTCGAAGAGATTGTCGATGCGCGGCTGAACCGGGTGGCGGCGAGGGTCACCACCGCTGGACCGCTGCGCCCCGAACAACAGCAGCAATTGCAAGGTAAGCTGAGCGCCTACGCCGGGAAATCGGTGCGGTTAAAATGCACGGTGGACCCCGAGGTCATTGGCGGCGTGGTGGCGCGAATCGGCTGGAAAGTGATAGACGACAGCGTACGAACGCGGTTGACGAAACTTAAAGACGCGCTCATTGCGGAGGAAGTGGAGCCCCATGAAAATTCAGGCGACTGAAATCACCGAAATCATCAAACAGCGCATAGCCGACTATGAATCCAAGGTCGACGTCGCCGAGGTGGGCACGGTGATCCAGGCCAGCGACGGCATTGCTCGGGTGTATGGCCTTGAGAACGCCATGGCCGGCGAACTGCTCGATTTCCCTCACGATGTGATGGGCATGACCCTGAACCTCGAGGAAGACAATGTCGGCGTGGTGCTGTTCGGCGACTTCGAGAAGATTGCCGAAGGAGACACCGTCCGCCGCACAGGGCGCATCGCATCGGTGCCGGTGACCGAAAACATGGTCGGGCGCGTGGTCAACGCGCTGGGCGAACCGCTGGACGGACGCGGCGCCATTGCCGCCGACGAGTTTTATCCCGTCGAGCGAATTGCGCCGGGGATCGTCGAGCGCCAGCCGGTCAAAGAGCCGCTGCAGACAGGGTTGAAAGCCATTGACTCGATGACGGCCATCGGCCGTGGCCAGCGCGAGCTGATCATCGGCGACCGCCAGACCGGAAAGACCGCGCTCGCAATGGACACAATCATCAACCAGAAGGGCCAGGGTGTCGTGTGCATCTATGTGGCCATCGGGCAGAAGCGCTCGACCGTGGCGCGCGTGGTTGAAGATCTGCGCGAATACGGCGCGATGGAGTACACGATTGTGGTCTCGGCGTCGGCGTCGGAATCAGCCCCGATGCAGTACATCGCACCCTATGCGGGCTGCGCCATCGGCGAGTACTTCATGTTCCAGGGCAAGCATGCGCTCGTGATTTACGACGACCTGTCGAAACACGCGGTAGCCTACCGCCAGCTCTCGCTGCTGCTGCGGCGCCCGCCGGGCCGTGAGGCGTACCCGGGCGATGTGTTCTATCTGCATTCGAGGCTGCTCGAGCGTGCGGCGAAGTTGAGTGATGAACGCGGCGGCGGCAGCCTGACGGCGCTGCCGATTATCGAAACCCAGGCGGGTGACGTGTCCGCCTACATTCCGACCAACGTGATTTCGATCACCGACGGCCAGATTTATCTTGAATCGAACCTGTTTTACTCGGGCGTGCGCCCGGCCATCAACCCGGGCATCAGCGTGTCGCGCGTGGGCGGTAATGCCCAGGTCAAGGCGATGAAGAAGGTCGCGGGCACGCTGCGGCTCGATTTGGCGCAGTTTCGCGAACTCGAGGCGTTCGCCCAGTTCGGGAGCGACCTCGACAAGGCCACCCAGAACCAGTTGGCGCGCGGCGAACGGCTGGTCGAGGTGCTCAAGCAGCCCCAGTACCAGCCTGTTCCGGTCGAGAAGCAGATTCTGATTATCTATGCGGCTACGAACGGGTACATCGACGGAATTCCCGCCGGGCAGGTAGCGCGGTATGAGCGCGAATTGTATGGGTATTTTGATGCGCAGCAGGCGGATACGATCAAGGCCCTGGCCGAAACCGGCGTAATGGATGAAGCACTTCAGGCAAAGATTGACGACGCGCTCAAGGCGTTTGGCGAGCAGTTTGTTTCGGAAGGAGTATAGACCGGACCAATGCCGAGTCTGCGGGACATAAAACGGCGGATAATCAGCGTTCAGAGCACGCAGAAGATTACGCGTGCAATGAAAATGGTGGCGGCGGCCAAACTGCGCCGCTCACAGGATGCCATTTTGCGGGCGCGCCCCTATGCATATCATCTCCGTGAGTTAATCAACAATCTCACGAAACGGGCCGAGGAAGATGCCCATCCCTTATTGCGCCAGGGCTCGGGCAAGAAGATAGGTCTTGTGGTCGTCACCTCGGACCGCGGCTTGTGCGGAGGTTACAATAGCAATCTGGTCAACGAGGCCATGGCCGTGCTGCGCGGGCAGTTCAGTGAGAACGAAGTCGAACTGAC
>SLSB01000482.1 GCA_007130675.1 Candidatus Hydrogenedentota bacterium
ACAACATCCCCGCCGTGGCGATTGTGCGCAAAGAATATGACTCGCACGCCGCGTTTAACGCCAGGATTTGGGAGACGGTTCGCACGCATGGCGCCGAGTTGGTGGTGCTGGCGGGCTTCATGAGTCTGCTCGAGATTCCCGATGATTTCGAGAATCGTGTCGTCAACGTTCACCCCGCGCTCATCCCCGCATTCTGCGGAAAGGGAATGTATGGCCACCACGTGCACGAAGCGGTCCTCGAGTACGGCGTGAAACTTACCGGCGCTACCGTCCATTTCGCAAATAATGAGTACGATGCCGGCCCAATCATTCTCCAAGACACCGTACCCGTGCTCGATGACGACACCCCCGATTCCCTGGCCGGCCGGGTGCAGGCCAAGGAACGCGAGCTGTTCCCCAAAGCCATCCAATTGTTCGCGGAGGAGCGCTTGCGGGTCGAGGGGCGGCACGTCCGTATTCTCGATTCGCCAGCCAATGAGTAGCCCACCTGCGACATTCCGCGAGCGTCATGCGCAGCGCAATTTCTGGCTGACCGCCGGCAACGGCGCGGTGGTCATGATGGGCAATTCGTTTATCGCACCCGATACCGTGCTCGCCTGGCTGACATACCGGCTTACAGAATCGCCCTTCTGCGTTGGCCTGATTATCAGTGTTTCGACGATCGGCATGATGTGGCCCCAGCTTCTGGTCGGAAACTTCGCCGAAACGCTTGAACGCAAGATGCCAATCTACGTTGCTTTTGCCGTGCTCCGCAGCGTGATGTCCGCCATGATGTGCGTACTTGTGTTTGTATGGACCGGCAGCGACTGGGGACTCTTCTGGGCACTGCTAATCTTGTTCGCCGCATTCTCGAGTGGCGGCGGCGTATCCCTGGTGCCGTTCATGGATGTCGTCGCCAAGGCCGTGCCCCAAGGCCGGCTGGCCATGCTGTGGGGCTACCGCAGGCTCTTCGGCGGCGTGCTGGGTTTCGTGACGGGGCTGGTTATCGCTTATGTGCTCTCGGACCGGAGCGGCTTGGCGTTTCCCACGAATTACGGGGTCCTGTTTCTCTGCTCGACGGTGGCCTGCGGCGTTGCGTATGTCCTTTTTGCGTCGGTCCGTGAGCCCATCGAGACCGTGGCGGCCCACCGTGTCCCCCTCGCCACCTTTCTCAAACGCGGCCCGCGCATCCTCAAGTACGACCCCGAGTTCCGCCGCCTCTACCTCTACCGCTGGGCATGGGCGCTCGGCGCCATGAGTCAGGCGCAACTCATCCCCTTCGCCATCCGCCATCTCGATGCTCCCGAGAAGCAGGCGGGCTGGTTTACCGCGGCGATCATGCTGGTAGGCGGCGCGGCCAGCTACGGATGGGGACGCGTGACTCAGGCGCGTGGCGAAACCTACAGTCTGCGTCAATGCGCGCTGCTCTTGATGCTGTCGCCGTTTCTGGCCTTTTTGATGGCGGCCGCGGTCCGCTCACCGGCCTTGGCCGAGTTCCTCCGCGCCCACTATTTCGGACCCTTCTTGCTCATGTTTGCGCTGGGCGCTATCGCAATCAACGGCAACATGATTGCCGGCACGCCGTATCTGCTGTCCCTGCCCCATCCGGCATTGCGCCCGGCCTACCTCGGGTTCATCAATACGCTGAGCGTTCCCCTGCTGTGCGCCCCCATGCTGGCCGGTGTGCTGGTGCAGCGGTTCTCCTACGACCTCGCCTTCGGCGTCTCGTGTGTCTGTGCCGCCATCGCCGCCATCCTCGCCGCGGGTCTGCGGAAACGCAGCGGAGGCGACTACCCCGACCTCAGGCTCGACGCCAACGACACCCTCACCATCGAATGACGGCCGCGCCCCAGGTGAGTCCCGAACCAAACGAAGCAAGCAGGACCGTGTTCCCCTCGCGGATGCGGCCTTCCGAGACCGCTTCATGCAACGCGAGCGGTATCGACGCCGCCGTCGTGTTGGCCACCCGCTCGATGTTGAGCATCACCTTGTCTTCAGGTAAACCGAGACGCTTCGCCGCCGCGCCGATGATCCGGGCGTTGGCTTGGTGCGGCACGAAGAGATCCACGTCTTCCAGACTCAGGCCCGCACGTTCAAGGGCTTTCTGCGCCGCTTCTTCAAACAGGACCGCCGCGCGTTTGAACAGCTCGGCGCCCTTCATGTGCACGTCGCACTCGGGACCGTCAAGATTGTCCTTCGTGATCAACACTTTCGAGCCGCCCGCCGGGCGAATCAGCAGATCCGCCCCCGACCCGTCGGCTCCAAGATAGGTCGAAAGAATCCCCCGGCCACTGTCGTCGGCCTCGAGCACCACGGCGCCCGCGCCGTCGCCAAACAGCACCGAAGTATCGCGTTTCTGCCAGTTGAGGCGGTTCGTTGCCGACTCGGTCCCTGTCACCAGCACCGTTCGGTACATGCCCGAGACAATAAACGCATTGGCCGACGTCAAACCATACAGAAACCCCGAGCAGGCCGCGTTCACGTCGTAGGCCGCCGCCTTGCGTGCTCCCAGGGCATCCTGAATGATGCATGCCGTCGCGGGAAACAGGTAATCCGGCGTCGTGGTGCAGCAGATGATCAGGTCCACATCCGCGGGCGCCACGCCCGCGTTGCCCAGCGCTTCTTCCGCCGCCGGAATGGCCAAGTCCGAAGCCCCTTCCCCGGGACCCGCCACATGACGCTGACCGATCCCCGTGCGTTTACGGATCCACTCGTCGGTGGTATCCACCATCGTCTCCAAATGAGCATTCGTATATACCGTTTCCGGCAGAAATCCCCCCGTGCCGGTGATGCGTGCATGCAGCATGCAGACTCTCCCTATCGGTTTGGCGGACCGTGCCATAACTGCCTCACGGAAACCTTTGTTTCCGCGCACAATGCCACGCCCTGCCGGTGAAACACACAAACGGACCCCCCGTGGAGCCCCCCACAGCAGCCTTCCTGCAAAGGCCGAATCATACCCCACGCAGCTCGGTGACCTCAACGACGCGACGTATACTTACAAAATTTACACGCATAAGTATTATAGAAACAACGCTTTCCGGCGCCGCGCCGGCTTTTCAAAGCGCTCAGGAACCTATTTGTTCACAGGACGCAGAAGGGGTGGCTTTGATTCAATTCGGGATGAGCTGCGGTCAGTGCGGTCTTGGCGGGCCGGGGACTTCCGACACCTGCGGTTTCTAACGCGCCTCAGTTCAGTCCCAAGAGCCGGGCCGCGTTGTCGTAAAACATCAGGCGCTCGCGTTCGGGGCCCAAATCGAGCGACTTGGCCGTTTCGACGGCCTTTGATTGGTCTTCCCACGGCGAATCGGTGCCAAACACGATATACTCGGCGGGGTGGGCCAGAAGGGCCTCGCGGGCCCGCGCGTGGTCAATCACGTGCAGGCTGTACGAGAAATCCGCGTAGACCGGTTTGCCCCAGAGATGCTTCTCCGCTTCGTCCCAGTCCATCCAGCCGCACAAATGCGAGGTGACCATCTTAAGCTCGGGAAACGCCTCGATGACACGCACCACCCGCACGGGATCCGCGATCCGTATATGCGGATAGGCGATATCGAACCCGGTGTGCATGAGCAGCGCCAGGCCCTCTTCGCTCACGGCGCGGTAGAACGGCCACATGCGCGCATCATCGAGCGTGAACTCCTGGTAATACGGATGCATCTTGATGCCGCGAAACCCCGCGTCCGCGATGGCGCGCACCCGGCCCGGCACGTCCGTATCGTCCGGATGCACCGACGGAAACGGCGCCAGCCGGTCCGACGCAATGCTCTTCGACCACGCGAGAATAGACTCGAACTGGCCCGGTTTCGTCGCAATCGACGCCACCACCGACAGCGCGATCCCCGCCCGGTCCATCGACGCCAACAGCGACGAGATCTTCCCGTCCAGCGCGGCCTCGAGGTCGGCCTCGGCCTCGAGCTTCGGCATCGCCTTCTCCGCCACCGCATCCGGAAACGCATGCGCGTGAATGTCAATGATGCGCCACGTTGGTATAGAGGATGCGTCACTCATTGTTGGCCTACTTTCGTTGTATCGGGTCGTAGACGAGAATATTCATCAGTCTATCGACGTTGGTAATCGGCCGTTCCGCCCCGGTTTTCTTAAGGTCGTCGCGGACTTTTAGGGCGTTCGCTATCGCTTCCTCCATTCTGGGGAACAGTTGCTCTGTGTAGTCAGTGTCTTTGTTGTACGATGCCAGGTGCTTCTTCAATTGCCTTGCCACTTCGCTGAAATCCCGAAATGGCCGTGTCGTGTATTCGAAATGGAGTAGATACCAGAATTCGAAACAGGGAATCGAAAACGCGACCTGGATATTGTTCTTCGCGGCCTCCGTCAAAGCCTTATCGAAAGTCTCATGTTCATCATGGTCAAAGACGCACCAGACTTGATCGAATTCAATCCTCTTTCTCTCCTTGAATTCGTCGCGACGGGCAACAGCCTTCTCAACAATGTTGATCGGGGCAGTGGATTCATTTGCCGCAGCAATCGTGAGACGACCTATCTTCCATCTGTTTTTTGTTGAGCGGAAGTAGTTTTGTTCGGTCTTGCGTCCCTCGCATACAACAAGTACGAGATTGCCCGACCTAGTGGGTCCTCTTCTGGTAAGGGAGGACCGCCGCCCGAACCCGTTTCTACTCGTCGTCAAACGCCAAGTCTCCAGTCAATAATGGGAGAGCCCCATATCTTCCCGCCAGGTATCCCTTTTGCAGCGCTTCGTTTTTCCGGGGACGGTAGTCAGTTAATGGATACAATTCCGTTTCGCCCTCGTGGTTCTTTTCTGTGAACCAGACTTGATCCCGGCGAAGAAAAGACTGGTCCAATAGCGTCATGTCATGGGTGGTGAAAAGCAATTGAGTACAGGGCGAACTCTTCTGGGTTCTGCATAACAATCGGATCAAACCTTGTGTAAGCAGGGGATGCATGTTCGCGCCCAATTCGTCTATGAAGACGCAAAGTTCCTGGTTCATCATGTCTGTCCATGGACCTGCCAGGGCAAAGAGTTTCTGAGTGCCTCCTGATTCATCTTGAATGCGGAACTTGACCCGGCTTTCTTGATCTCCCTTGTGCACAAAGCATATATCTGCTATTCCGCTGTCTATGAGCTCTTCCCTAACTTCCCTGGGTAGGTCTGCCGGCAGATCCTTTTCTTCAACCTGAATCACCTCTATTTCAAAATCTTCAATCCCGAGATCGGCCATCTGCAGCATTCTTGCCATATGTTTTCGTCTCGAAGCGTCGGCCACGGCAATGTTCACGGAAGTATCTAGCGAGAAGTGCTTCGACCAGGAGAAGTCAAGTAAGCGCAACTGACCCTGAAACCACTCATATGCGGGCAGCAATTGTTCGTCGTTGAATTGGGCAGCGACGGATAAGAAGAGTGCATTCTCGCGGGTCTTCGCAGCCAACTGCGAGTCCACTTTGTAGTGCTTTCCGTCCGTGTATTCCGTATCTGCGGTCCTGTGGTCATACTCTCTAACAAAGAAGAGGCGTTTTCTGCCCTTAGGGAAACTGTAGAGCCACTCTGAATGGACCCTATCACTATCCACCCGAAAACCGTAGCGATACCGAATCCCGTCCGCAGTAAAATGAACCTCAAATAGGCTAGGCTCTCCTCTCTTGGCCTCTGAAAGCCTGAAGGGTTGAACTTGTACCTTCTCACTAGGTTTTATCTCTGTCGCTGAGTCAACAACGAAGTACTGCATAAAGCGCAAGGCTTTGAAAACGTTGGATTTACCAGATGCGTTCGCTCCGTAGATTGCGGCCACCTTGGAAAGCTGCACCTCACCGATCCCAGGAAACGAGCATTCGCAGACGCTTTCTTTCAGTTCGTTTCCACCTTTGGCAACAAGCGACAGGGTTTGGGTCTCCCCTATGGAGCGGTAGTTTTCGACGGAAAACTCGATAAGCATAAGATCGCCTCCCTTTCGGCGCGGATTCTGCAGAAATTCTACAGTAAGGCCCCCGAAAAGGCAAGCGTTAATCCATTACCGCCGCTCTCTTTCATCTCCAGAGAGCAGACTTCGCGGATGGGAATGGTTTTTTCACGCTCTGGTCTCTTCCTGGCAGCGTTTTCGGATGATGGACTCGATTTCCGGGGGCACGAGGCCGGTCAGGTCGCCGTCGAAGCGGGCGACCTCGCGCACGATGCGCGAACTCAGGAATAGATGGGGTTCGCTGGGCATCAGGCAGACCGTCTCGAGCTGCGGGTTCAGTTTCTGGTTGGTAATCGCCATGGTCATCTCGAATTCGAAGTCCGACATGACGCGCAGTCCGCGCACCACCGCCACGGCGTCGCATTCGCGCGCAAACGCAGCCGTCAGCCCGACGAACGAGGTCACCACAACATTCTCGAGCCCCTGTGAAATGGTCTCGAGCATATCCAGGCGTTCTTCGACCGTAAACAGCCCCTCTTTGGCGGTATTGGTTGCCACCGCCACAATCAGCTTGTCAAAAAGCTGAGCCGCACGGTGAATCAGGTCGAGGTGCCCGTTTGTCGGGGGATCGAAACTCCCGGGGTACACGGCGATACGTTCGCCCATTTCGTCTTACTCCTTCCCTTGCACCGCCGCGGCCAGGGCCGCCTGATATATTTCCAGGACGGTCACGCCCGCCTTGGCGGCGAGAGCGCGGCAATCTTCAAACTCGGGGGCCGGCGCAGGGGGCTTGCCCTCGAGCGTTCCATACTTCACGCGCACCTGCCCCCACGGCGTCTCCACGGTTTTCCATTCGCGCGCAAGGCACACGCGCGATTCAACGCGCATCCGCACGCCCAGCGTGGTCGAATTGAGCAGAATGGTCCGGGCAAGAGCATCGGCCCGATCCTCCGCGCACAGGACAGTGAGTTTGTGGGCCGCGCGGCCTTTTTTCGCGACAATGGGCGTCAGAAACGCATCGTGCGCACCCGCCCCGAGCGCCTCCTCGATAAGCACCGGCAGGAGTTCCGGGTTCATGTCGTCGATATTGGTCTCGAGCACGGCCACGGTCCCGGTTGCGGCGAACCGCTCGTGCGTCTCACCGATGAGTACCCGCAGCACGTTGGCGCGGTCGGGGGCGTCGCGTGTGCCGCTGCCGTAACCAACGTGCTCGATTTGCATCGCCGGCAGCGGACCATAGGCCGCGGCGAGTTGGGCGATCAGCGCGGCCCCGGTTGGAGTCACCCATTCGCCCTCGAGATCGCCCCCGAACACGGGGACGCCCTCGAGCAGCTTGGCCGTGGCGGGCGCGGGAACCGGCATCACGCCGTGGGCGGCCTTGATAGCGCCAAAACCAACGGGCAACGCCGACGACTCGACCCGCTCAATGCCCAGCAAGTGCAGCCCGAGGTGCGCGCCGATCACGTCGACAATCGAGTCGATCGCGCCCACTTCGTGAAAATGCACTTTCTCGACGGTGGTCCCGTGCACCTCGGCCTCGCTGACCGCAATGCGGCGGAATGTTTCGGCCGCGGCGGATTTCACGGAATCGGGCAGTGCGCCCTGCTCGATAATCTCGAGCACGTGGCGCAAATGGCGGTGGGGTTGAGAGACAGAGGGATCCACCACCACTCTGAAGTGCGTGGCCTCGATGCCTTTTTTCGTGACCCGGTTGGCTTCGACGGTGAACCCGTCGGTCGCCAGCGACTCGAGCGCGGCGCGCAACGCTTCGAAATCGGCCCCGGCATCCAGCAGCGCGCCCACGATCATATCGCCCGCGGCGCCGCAAAAACAGTCAAAATAGAGGGTTCTCATGCGTTTCCCCATACACGGCGGGGCCTCTCGATGCGGCCCGCGCTATTCTTTGTTGGCAATGCGGTTGATCGTGGCGGCCA
>SLSB01000485.1 GCA_007130675.1 Candidatus Hydrogenedentota bacterium
CCAAGCAGGCCATCTGGCTGGTGCTCTCGCAGCGGCCCGACATGCTGTGCTTCTACTCGGCCGGACGGTTGTCGCCCGACGATCTCACCCTCGACCCCTTTATCAGCTCGCCCGAGACATTCGATGCCATCGGGCTTACCTGCGATGCGCTTGTGAAACCCTATGGGCCCGCTATCCTGGCATCCGAACGCGTACGCCCCAAGACCGCGCTTCTCATGTCCGCGGCGGCCACGTGGTTCCGTGCTGGAACGCCCCGCCTGCCCGGTTATGACAACGAACAGACCTTGCCATTCGCCACTCTGCTAATGATGAATCATGTGCCGTTCGACGTCCTGCTCGACGACGACATCGTGGAAGGAGCGCTCGAGGAGTATGAGCTGCTGGTGATGCCGCAGCCTGACACGCTTACGCAGTCCATGTTCGAGCAGCTCGTGGATTTCGCTGAAGCCGGAAACCGCATCATCGCGACGACCGCCCTGCGCGCGCCCATTCCCGGCGTTGAAATCGTAGATTTTGATTTCTCGCATCAGCGGCGTGTCAGCGGCGTCGATTTGGCCAGAGGACAAGCCGTCACGGCCGAGGAAAACCGTCAAATCATGGAGCAGTACGCGCGCGAATTGGCGCCGCTCCTCGAGAGCATACCCCGGCCTGCGCGCACATCGAGCCCGCGCGCACTCACCAACAGCCTTACGAGCGGAGTCGTGGACTACCATTTCATCGTTAACGACAACCGCACGTATGGCCCGCGGTTTGGCGAATGGGAACTCTGGTTCGAGGCCGGGGCACCGTATGATTTCGAGGTGGACCTTGCGATCGAGCAAGGCGAGGTGCTTTATAACGCGCTTCGCAGGCAACCCGTCGACTATGCCTACGAAGAAGGCCGAGCGCGCTTCAATCTTCGGCTTCCTGGTGCATGGGGCGCGCTGATCGTCAGCGTGCCTGAAGCGATTGAAACGATCGAACTCGACGCCCCCGACGCAGCTCAACCAGGCACGCTGGTTACGATAGGATTTGCCGTATTGGGCGAATCCGGAGACCCTATTCAGGGTGCTTTGCCGGTATCGGTCGAGTTCATCGACCCGCTGGGCCGAAGAAGCCCCGAGAGCCGGTATACAACCACGCGCCAGGGCCGGGGCGAAGCCCGCTTTGTCCCCGCCATAAACGATGCCCCGGGCGAATGGACCGTCCGCGTGACTGACCTCGTTGCGGGCACTGTGGAAGAGCATACCGTCGCAGTTGGTTCGTGAGAGTCCCGCCCGATGTGGCTGTGCGCTCCGGCAGACTCCCTCATGATAAGGCCGCAGTCTCGTGCGATCGGCGCGTCGAAGCATGACGGTGCGTCAAGAGGCGGTGGTCTCCTTCCAGATTTTGCGCGTCCCGCGGACAAGGTATGCGCCAGAATGTCCCCCCGCGAAATACGAAAACGTTCATGGATAACAGGGGCTTAATGTCATCTACACCCTTGACATTCTGCACTTGTATGCGATACGCTCTCCTTGTGTTTCTGGTGTTACAAGCCGGGTACTTTGGGTGCAAAGAGTATGTTGGGAATACGCGAGCATACGTTCTTGAGCTGATCGCGTTCGGCAAAAAGGACCCGCAGGAATCGCACAGAGCACGCATATGCCTTATTTGTGATAAGCTTAAGAAGTTTTTGCTTGGAGCAGTGGTTAGCGGTGTTTAACGCCGCGGGCGGATGGTGCCGACGGTGTTCGTCCCACATCGGGCGGGCCACGCGCTTGAGAATCAGAGGTGGAACATGATGAATGACAACGAAGCAGCCTACCACGTGAACATCGACAGTCCTATCGCCGTCTATGTTCAGATCGAGAATCAGATTCAATTCGCGATAGCCGCAGGCCGGATCAAACCGGGTCACACCTTGCCGTCGGTTCGCGAAATGTCTCAGATTCTCGATGTAAATCCGAACACCGTGACGAAGGCGTATCGCGATCTCGAGCTACTCGAGCTGGTGCATACTCGCCGGGGCGTTGGCGTGACGATCTCGGAGAAAGCTCCCAAAATCTGTCGCGACCGTATGCGCCCGATGGTAAAACAGCATCTGGTGGATTCCGCGGCCGAGTGCATCGCCTGCGGGCTGAGCGAGAGCGAAGTGCGCAGCATCGTCGACAACACAATCAGCTCGGGCATCCATCCCTACGAGACGTTAAAGCGACGCAAATAGCTCCACATTCCACCTTATTGATTGTCTTAATCGCGCGGAGCGGGGAACACGTTGAGGGTGTACGCTCCGTGCGTTTTTGTGACTTGGCAAGGCACGCCAAACGCCTGGGACAAGACCGGCGTCCGCAACACAGCGTCTCTGCAGCCGTGTGAGAGAACGCTGCCGTTTTTGAGAACAAGCACCTTATTTATCCACCCGCCGATTTCCTCGATGTGATGAGTGACGTAAATGATGGTCGGCGCGCCATTGCCTGTGGCAAGCGATGCCAGATCCTCGAGCAGACGGTGGCGCGCGGCGGGGTCCAGCCCGGCGCACGGTTCGTCCAACACCAGCAGCCGCGGCTTGGCGATGAGGGCGCGGGCAATCAGGACGCGCTGGCGTTCGCCCTGCGAGAGCGTCGCATAGGCGTGGTCGGCGAGGGACAGCGCGCCCGCGTGCTCGAGCGCTGCAGTGGCGCGCTCGCGTTCCTCCTCACTGAAGGCGCGGTAGATTCCCAACGTGGCATCAAGACCCGAAAGCACCACATCGACCGCCGCCTCGTAATCCGGAAAACGGTATTCGAGCGCGCTGCTGACCCATCCCACCATCTTGCGAAGTTCCGGAATGTTGCAGGCGCCGAAGCGTTGCCCAAGCACATACACGCGTCCGCGGGTGGGCCATTCGTAGCCGGTGACGATTTTCAACAGCGCGGTCTTGCCTGCGCCGTTCGCCCCGAGCAGCGCCCAGTGGCTGCCCGCTTCAATTTGCCATCCAATCCCCCGCAATATGGCCGAACCTTGTCGTTCAAACCAGATGTCGTCCACGTGCACAATGGTCATGACGGCTACCCTGCCCCTCAATGGCGGTGATGCGGGCTTACCCGGACCATCCCTCGCGGCCCATAAGCGGAACAAACATGCAGCGAATGCTCTCGTGTTCGTCAAATTCCGCTTCGCCTTTGCGCACCACGATCTTGAGCTGCTGCAGATCGCGGCTGCCAACAGGACATACCAGGCGCCCGCCAATCGCCAGTTGGGAGCGCAGAGCTTCGGGCAACTGAGGCGCTGCCGCCGTCACAAGGATGCCGTCGTACGGCGCCCGCTCGCGGCACCCGAGCGTTCCATCGCCCACGACAACCGTTACGTTGCCGTATTCCAGGGCTTCGAGCCTGGCTTGCGCAACACCGGCAAGTTCCTCGAACCGCTCGACCGACACCACCTCAGATGCCAACTCGGCCAGCACCGCCGCCTGATAGCCGGAGCCGGTTCCCACCTCGAGCACCCGGCTGTCTGGTGTGAGTGCCAGAAGTTCGGTCATCTTGGCGACGATGTACGGTTGCGAGATGGTCTGGCCTGAGCCAATCTCGAGGGGACGGTCTTCATAGGCCTCGCGTTGTTTCGACACCGGCACAAACTCATGGCGCGGCACTTTGCGCATGGCAGCCAGCACCCGTTGGTCCTGAATGCCGCGGCTTTCGATTTGGTGGCGCACCATCGTTTCGCGCACTTCGGAATAACCATCTGTTGGGATCATAGATCTCACCTGTTGCCAAAAGGTCGTTGCACGCGTAAGGCCCGTGAAAACATGTGCGGGCCCATGCGCTCCTCAGTCACAAACCCACGGCGATGGTGCGCAACAGCCACACGGCAAAAAGCGTGGCAATCGGGCCGAAATCCAGCGGCCCCATCGGCGGAAGCAACCGCCGCACGCGTTGGATCACCGGTTCCGTCAAGCGACCGACCCATGCAAGGCGGCCGGCATCGGTGTTTATCTCGAGCCAAGGCCCGAACCATCGCAAAAGAATCAGAATCATGTACAACGTCGTTATGCTGAATATCGCGTGTGCCGCCATCAGAATCTGCACTCCTGAATTCGTTCGTAAACGGGACCGTCCGGCGTCAAGGTGCTCGAGAACAGCGAGACGCCATCCACAAAAAAATGGGCGCCGCGAAACTCCGTCAGCGGACGCAGCGCGCGGCCCACGTCGCCGGCGGTCTCAGGCCGGCGGATGCGCCCCAGCGTCAAATGCGGATGAAACCGCCGCCGCTCGGCTTTCAGGCCGATACGCTGCGCGGCCTCTTCTGCAACGGCCTGAGTCTCCGCCAGCCCGCCCTCGAGGGGTTCGATACCCGCCCAGAGCACGTTCGGCCGCCGCACGTTAGGAAACGCTCCGGCCCCGTGCACGTGGCACGCGAACACCTCCCGGCCCGCATACCCGCTCGCCAGGAAATCGCCTGTGGCCTCTGCTTGATCTTCGCTGATTTCGCCCAGAAAGCGCAAGGTCAGGTGCATTCGCTCGGGACGCACCCACGAGGCGCGCACCCCGCAACGGCGCAATTGTGCGGCCATATCCACCAATTCCAGCTTCGTTTGCTCCGGCAATTCAACTGCAATAAACGCTCGCATTACGCAATCACGCGGACTGGTCTGTGTGCTGCAGCCCCGCCCAGGCCTCGTCGTCTGCGCAGACCCTGGGTATGCCGATGTCGGCAACAACCACCCGCCCGACATAGCGTTTGGCCTCGGGAATCACCAGACCCTGCTTGGCGTATTGAAACGTGACCGTAATATCCGCCCGGACGCAGTTGCCGCAGACCTCGCCCGTGTCGGCATCGAGTCCCGAAGGCAGGTCTACCGCAATCGTATACACCTCGGGCCACGCGTCGATGGCGGCCCGCAGCGGTCCCGTCACCTCGCCTTTTGTGCCGGTACCGAGCAGGCCGTCGACCAGCACCGCGCAATCCCCTAGAGCGGCGACGGCCTTCGCCGCGCTGGCTTCGTCTGCCGCCGCCGTAACCGTCCCCCCGAGGTTGCGGTAAGCGCGCAGAAAAATCGCCGGGTCACCGCTGAGCGCATCAAGTTCCGCAATGACGACCACCCGCGGCTCGTAACCGGCCAGCAAAGCGAGGCGCGCCACCACAAAACCATCGCCGCCGTTATTGCCTTTTCCGCAGACAATACCCACCGGGCCGCGGTTGACGTGCTCGAACACACGCGCTCCCGCCGTGTTCATCAGCACCGCGCTGGGGATGCCCACCTCCTCGATGCAGCGGCGATCCGCTTCGCGCATCTGTGCGGCAGTCAGGGTTTTCATCAATCCAGCTCCTTCTGTGGTTCAACGTCTAGCACGGGAAGAAAGGCGGTCCGCACACGCCCGCATCGAGACCGTTGTCTCGGATGACCTGCGCATACCACCGGCCGCTTTCCTTGACAGTGCGTTCCTGGGTGGCATAATCCACATACACCATCCCAAAGCGCATGGTGTAGCCAAATGCCCACTCGAAATTGTCGGTCATCGACCAATGGAAATACCCCTCGACCGGCACGTCCTCTTCGATGGCGCGGTGGGTCTGCTCGAGATTGTCCCGCACGTAACGAATCCGGCGGTAATCGCGCACCCTGCCGTCAAAGTCCTTCCCATCCGGCACGGGGATGCCGTTTTCGGTGATCAGGATCTTCCCGGGAGCGTAATCGGCATCGAGGCGCATGAGCAGCTCGTACATCCCCGGCGGATAAATCTCCCACATGCCCGAGTACTCGGGCCCCTCGGGACGCACCTCGGAGGCCTGCAATGGAAACACGTCCGGGTCGTGTTTCATCACATGGCGCGTATAGTAATTGACGCCCAGAAAGCCCAAGGGTGTCGCGATGGTTTCCATGTCGCCCGGCTCGGGTTTGGGCATAATCACCTCGAGCAGCTCGCCGATATCCTCGGGATAGCGCGCCTTGAACACCGGATCGAGAAACATCCGGTTAAACACCCCGTCAAAACGCTGCGCCGCTTCCCGGTCGGCGTCCCTATCCTCGGCGGGATGCACGGGGGCCAGGCTCAGTGTAATGCCCACCTCGGGCAGTGTTTTTGCCGCGGCACGGATGGCTTGCGCGGCAAGCCCGTGCGACAGCAAGAGATGGTGAATGGTCTGAAACGTCGCCATCGGGTCCGTGAGGCCCGGTGCATGAATGCCCATGAAATGGCCGAGCAGGCTGTGTACCGCGGGCTCGTTATGGGTAATCCAGTGCGAGACACGGTCGCTCAAACGCTCGGCTACAGTGGACGCATAATCGGCGAACTGCGAGCAGATATCGCGGTTGGCCCAGCCGCCACTGTTTTGCAGCGCCTGGGGCAGATCCCAATGGAACAGCGTGGGGTAGGGAGTGATGTTCTTCTCGAGAAGCGCATCCACCAAGCGGTCGTAGAAAGCAAGCCCGGCCTCGTTGACCTCATCCGTACCTGTCGGGAAAACACGCGGCCAGGCGATCGAAAACCGGTACGCATTCAACCCGATTCCCGCCATGATATCCACGTCTTCATGATACCGGTGATAGTGGTCCGCCGCTACATCGCCCGTGCTGCCGTCACAAATCTTCCCCGGTGTATGGGCAAACGTGTCCCATACCGACGGGCCCCGGCCGTCTTCATCCCACGCGCCCTCGATCTGGTACGACGCCGTCGCGGCACCCCACACGAAACCATCCGGAAACCGCCGAAAAGTGCCCTCGCCCATGCCCAACACTCCCTTATACATTTCTCCTTACCCGCACACGCTAATCCTACTCTAGAGCATTTGAGGCGTGCGCGCAAAAAATGGGTGCATCCCGTTTTACGCAGCGGCATTACTCGGGAATTTGACAGGCCAGCAGAGAGATGTCGTCGCGCGGGGGAGCGCCCCGCCGCCACGCCTCGAGTTGGCGAAGGATATCCTCGACGGAGGCATCCAGCGAAAGGCGCCGGTGTTCCTCGAGCGCACCGCACAAGCGCTGTTCACCAAACAAGCCCCCGGTGCGATTGGCGCATTCGGTCACACCGTCCGAATACATGTAGACACGGTCGCCGGGTTCCAGCTGGCTCGTGTGTTCTTGGTAACGGCCGCGTTGCAACCCGATGGGGAGGTCGGCGGACCCGGGGATCCGCGCCCGCCCGCCCGCCGGGATATGCACAAATCCCGGATGCCCCGCCGACACATGGCGCAGCTCCCGCGTGCGGCAGTTCAACAGGGCGTAAGCGATGGTGAAAAATTGGCCGGTTTCCGTTTCCCAGGGAAAGGTCTTGTTCAACTCGTCGGCCACCTTCGCCGGGCTCACAATTTCGTAGGCCCCGTCTTTGCGCCGCTGGCGTTTCACCAGCGAAGACGCGGATACCGTGGGAAGCAAGAGCCGGTTGACGGCAACCGCCAGCAACGCCGCGGCAGTGCCGTGGCCGCTCACATCGAGCACATAGAATCCTACATGGTCCTCATCAAGCCGGAACACGTTGAGCAGGTCGCCCGCCAATCCCTCACAAGGCTGATACCGCCAGGCAAAATCCGCCCCGGGCACCCGGATGTGCGACTCCGGCAGCATCGCCCGCTGCACCTTCGCCGCCGCATTCAGGTTTTCGGTCAACCGCGCGTTCGCCTCCTGCAGCTCATGTGCCATCTTCTTCAGGCGTTCTTCAGCGGTAACATGTTCTGTGATATCGCTTTGCACGCCGATAAAGTGCCTGACCCGCCCCTCCGCGTCGCGCACCGGCGTGAGCGAAAGACGGTTCCAGAACGCGGTCCCGTCTTTTCGGTAATTGAGCAACTCGACCACGCAGGTGCGTTCTTCTTCGATCGCGCTCCTGATCTCGGCCCGCG
>SLSB01000313.1 GCA_007130675.1 Candidatus Hydrogenedentota bacterium
ACTCGTATGTGCCACCGGTTTTTCTGCTGATCGTTCTCGTTTTGCTGAGATACACGCCGCTCTTTCTGTTGGGGTGGGTGGCGAATATCGCATTCTTGCGGGTCATGGGGCTCGGTTTTCACGCCCCCAAACGCGATTTGAGCTGACTATTTCCCGAACAGTGCCAGGAATTCCGCGAGTCGCGTGAACTTTTCGCGGGGTTTGCCGGCTCCCTGTCCGCGTGCGACTTCTTCCGCGTCGATCGCCTGCCAGTCGGTATAGGTGACCGCGCGCACGCCACGGTCAAGAAGCAAACGGGCCATTTCGAGGCTATCGCGCCGCGGGCATGGGGGCAACGACGGCATATCCTCGAGGAGCGCCTTGACGGTCTCGGCGCTGTCGGGTTTGTTGGTGCCGATTATGCCGCTGGGGCCCCGCTTGATCCATCCTGCGGTGTAAAGCCCGGAGAGAGGTTGGCCGTTTTCGATGATGCGGCCTTCGGCGTTGGGTATGATGCCCCGCGCGTCGTCGAAAGGCAGTCCGGGCAAGGCGATGCCGCGGTAGCCCACGCTGCGGAACACTAGCCCGCAGGCGAGTTCCTCGGTTTCCCCCGTGCCCCGTGCGCGCAGGTTGAAGGGCTCGCCCTCGAGGATGTTCTTCTCGAGTACGACGGACTCGACGCGCTCGGCGCCGCGAATCTCGATGGGACTGCGCAGAAACCGGATATGGCATCTCTTGGGCGCATCGGTGGAGATGCGTCCCGCAAAATCGCGAAGGGTGGCGATGTTTTTCTGGCTGTTTCTGTTGTGCGGATCCTCAAACTCGGCCTGGCTGAAGGGGTCGAGGTCGAGTTCGGCCGGGTCGATCACGGGGACGCAGGCCTCGAGTGCTCCGAGTTCGCGCAGCTCCTGTGGTGTGAACTTGGCTTGGACCGGCCCCCGCCGCCCAATCAGATGAAGCGTCTTGATTCTGCTTTCGGCCAGCGCATCGAGGGCATGTTGGGCGATGTCGGTGTCTTTGAGTTCGTTGAGCGTTTTCGCGAGAATGCGGCACACGTCTATGGCTACATTGCCCTGCCCGATGATGACCGCTGTTTCGGCGGATAGATCGAACGTGCGATCGCGGAAATCCGGGTGGCCGTTGTACCAACCGACAAACTCGGTGGCGGTGTGGCTGCCGGGCAGCGATTCGCCCGCGATTTCGAGGCGCCGGTCGGTCTCGGCGCCGCACGCGAAGATCGCCGCGTCGTAGAATAATTTCAATTCGTCAACCGTAATATCGCGGCCGATGGCGACGTTGCCAAAGAACTCGAACCCTTCGCGCGCGGCGATGCGGTCGAACACCCGCGTGACGGTCTTGATCTTCGGATGATCGGGCGCCACCCCGCCGCGCACCAGCCCGAACGGCGTTGGCAAGCGGTCGAACATGTCGATCTGGACGGGAATGTTGGCCTTGTACAGCGACTCGGCGGCATAGAACCCGCTCGGCCCGCTTCCTATGATTGCTACCCGCAACGGACAGTCTTTACTGCCTAATGCGCTCATGAATATCCCTCGATAGACGTTGGCTGGTTTGAAGCACAGTATACGGCGGGAAACAGGGCAAATGCGCGCGGTATTTCATCACGACGTCATTTCGCTGAGGGAAACTCAGGTTCCGGGATAGACTTGACGCCGGGAACGACAGCCCTGCCCGCCCGGGTCAGTATGCGCCGGGCATCTTCCACGGCCATGTACATGGACGGCACAATGATCAGCATGATGGCGGTGGCGAACAGTATCCCGAATCCGAGTGACAACGCCATAGGAATCAGAAACCGGGCTTGGCGCGAAGTCTCGAAGATCATGGGGGCCAGACCGCCAAAGGTTGTCAGCGTAGTCAGCATGATGGGCCTGAAGCGCTGAACGGCCGCCGAATGGATGGCATCGTGGAGGGAAAGACCGCCTTCGCGATGCCGCCGGTTGGCAAAATCGATCATGACCAGCGAATCGTTTACCACAACCCCCGAGAGCGCGACGATGCCCAACATACTCGGGATACTCAAGTCGTAGCCCATGATCAAATGCCCAAGAAACGCGCCGACAATGCCGAAGGGGATGCTGAACATAACCACCAGAGGCTGCGTGTAACTGCGGAACGGAATGGCCAGCATGGCGTAGATGACCATGAGCGCGAACGCGAAACTGACGGTGAGGCTGCCCATGCTCTTGCGAATCTCAGCTTGATGGCCCTCGAACGAGTACGTGAGGCCCGGATTCTCCCGCATGAAGTCCGGCAGCACGTTGTCGCGCAAGTCGCCCAGGACTTCGCCCGCCCGGCCACGCGGCATAATATCCGCCGAGACGGTGACCACGCGGCGTCCGTCGCGCCGATCGATGGTGGTATAGGCCCGGCCGCGCGTCATCTCGGCAATCTCGCGAAACGGGACATAGGCGCCCGTGGGGGTGCGAATCATAAGCTCATGGATCGTGTGTTCCGACGCACGTTCCTCGCGTGGCAAGCGCACCATGACCTTGATTTCATTGCGGCCGCGCTGTTGGCGAAGCACTTCGGCGCCATAGAAAGCGTGGCGCACCTGGCGTGCCACGTCGCGCGGCGTTAAGCCGAGGCTCTTGCCTTCGGCTTTGAGCGTGAAGTCGATCTGATCCTTCCCGGGCCGGAACCCGTCATCGACATCGTCCACCCCTGGATACATCGCCAGAATCTCTGCCAGCTCGCCACTGGCGCGCTCGAGCATGTCCATACTGCGATGGCTGAGCTCGACGGCGATCGGCCGTCCCCAGCCGCCGGGTCCGCCGGTGTCCGCGGCGAACCGCATGTATTCGACACCAGGCACTTCTCCGACGGCTTGGCGCCAGCGCTGGGTGAATTCGCTGGTGCTCATGATTTTGTCGCGAATCTCGGGCGGCGCCAAAAGCACACGCATGCGGCCCGAGTGCCCCCCGCCGATGCCGATATCGGCAGCGATGGCCTCGACCAATTCCGGGTGCCCGGACTCAGCAATCACCTGTTCGGCGCCGGCTTGAACGCGTTCCATGACGGCTTCGGTTCTGGACACGGGCGAGCCGTAGGGCAAGACCACCCGTGCGTCAGAAAAGTCGGATTCCATTATGGGGAACTGCTGAAACCCCATTCGCCCACTCCAGGCATAGGATACACTGAGCGCCAAAGCCGCCAACGCAATCGACATGGTGAGGGTGCGGTGGCGCAGGGTCATGTCGAGGAAGGGGCCGTAGCCGTTGTGCACGAAACGTAGAAACTGGCGGCTGAAGGCCTGCTGCTTCTCGTGAAGCCAGCCGCTCAAACCTTTTCGTTTTTTTTCGCGTTGATGGCCCAAGTGCGCAGGCAGGACGTAGACACATTCGACCAGCGATATCAAAAACACGGTGCAGACCACGACGGGAATCATCTGGAAGATCTTGCCGACATAGCCCGGAATGAAATAGATGGGCATGAAGGCCGCCACATTGGTGAGAATCGAGAAGGTCACGGGCATGGCAACCTCGCGGGCGCCGCGAACGGCCGCCTCGAGAAATGGGTATCCCTGCTGGCGGTAGTAGTAGACATTCTCACCGACGACAATTGCGTCATCGACAACGATTCCGAGCGCTATGATATAGGCAAACAGGGTGATCATGTTGATCGAGACGCCCATTCCCGGCACAAAGAGAAACGAGCCGAGAAACGAAATGGGAATGCCCAGCATGACCCAGAATGCCAACCGCGCCTCGAGAAACAGTCCCAGCAACACGAGCACCAATACCAGTCCGATGGCCCCGTTCTTGAGCAGGAGATACACGCGCTGCCGGTAGTTGTCCGAGCGGTCCCGATAGGTATCGATGTAAATGCCCGGTCGAAGGTAGGGTTGGAAGGCCTCGAGTTGCTCGTGCACCGCATTGGACACCTGTATCGGGGTCTGGTTGCCGACGCGGAAGACCTCGAGATGCACCGAACGTTTGCCGTTGAACATCGAATAGCGGTCAGTATCGGCGAAGCTGTCGTCGATGGTGGCAATATCTCTGAGAAGCACGCGGCTGCCGCGCTCGGTCGTGAGCACCGGAAGTTCGGCGAACTGGCGGCCATAATCGCGGCGCTCCCTCAAGCGTAAGAGCACCTCGCCGGTGTCGGTCTTAAGGCCTCCGCCTGGAAGATCTAGCGCGGCCGTGCGAAGGCGCAGGGCGACTTGCTCGGGCGTAAGGTTGTAGCGGCGCAGATTCTCCTGCGATATCTCGATGCCGATCTCGAGGGGTGGCAGACCGTCAATATCCACCTGCGTAATATCCGGCGACTGCAGGAGGAAGTCCCGCAATTGTTCGGCAAGCTGATGGAGGGTTGTTTCCGGCGCGTCGCCATAAATGACAACCTCGAGCACTCCTCGGCGCCGGGCATCGATGCGCACCTGCGGTTTTTCGGCGTGTTCGGGAAAGGTGATGATGCGGTCGACCTCGCTCTTAATCTCCTGCCCGAGGCGTTCGACATTTTCGCCCAGCAGCAGCTCGACCATAACGCGGCCCCCGCCTTCGCGCGCGACCGATGTAACCTCGGCAACCCCCTCGAGTGGGCGCACCGCTTCCTCGATGGCCAGAATGATGCCCCGCTCGACTTCTTCGGGGCTCGCCCCAGGATAGGCGACCGAGATCGATACCGTGTCGAGCGCAACGTCAGGAAACACCTCTTGGCGCATGTGACGCAACGCGATGAACCCGCCGACAAGAAAGACCACCATGACGAGGTTGGCCGCGATCGAGTTGCCGGCCATCCACGCAATCGAGCCCCGCTCGAACGGCTTTTTCGCGGCCTCAGTCATCGCATGCCTCCTCCGCCCCGGCCTTGCCCATGGCCCTGCCCCCGGCCATGCCCTTGCCCTGAGCCCTCACCTCTGGGCGCGGCGGGTTCGTCCGCCTCGGTGCGCAGCAGCATCCCGGCGACCGGCCCGGCCAAATCGCTTACGACAAGCTGTTCGCCGTCCTCCAATCCAGCCGACACATAGACATGGTTATTGCTGCTCCAGACGACCTCCGCTTGCCGGATGTCGAGCGTGTTATCCTCGGTCATGACCCACAGATACCCGCCGTCGCGCATGGCCTGCGAGGGCACCTTGAACACGTCGGGGACCTCCTGGCCAATAATCTCGACGCGCACAAACGCCCCGAGGATCAGCGGGTGCTCGCCCTTGCCGCCTTCGTGCAATTGCAGCGGGTCTTCGACGACCACAAGGAGCCGCGCCATGCGGCTGCCAGCCTCGAGACCGGTCATGATGCGCTGCACATGGCCTTCGCGGTATACGCCTGGGCCCCACGACGGCGCGTGATAAACGCGGGCCTCCGAACCCGTTTCGCTGTTCATTCCTGGAATCTGCAGCCAGCGCAATTCATCGACGGGGACGGCAACCTCAATCCAGTATTCGTCCGAACCGACAAGGGTGGCCAGCGACGTACCCGGTGTGACGTAGGCCCCGAGATCGGCCAGACGATCGTGAATAACCGCATTAAACGGAGCTGTGATTGTGGTCCGCGCGAGGTCCAGCTGCGCTTTGTCGAGTGCCGCCTGGGCCGTTGCGATGGCGGCCTTTCGCGATTCGAGCTGGGGTTCGCGAAGCACCAGCGAGGTGTCCTCGTCAGGGGCAAGTTCACCCAGCAGCTCGTACTCGAGCTGCGCGACCGACTGCTGGCCCATCTCGAGCCGCAGGTCCGATTCTGCCCGGACGAGATGGGCCCGCTGCTGCTCGACGGCCAGGGCGTAGTCTTCCTGGTCGATGCGTAGAATCATGTCATTCTGTGCGAAGCGCCCGCCGGGCGTGAAATGCGGGGAAATGTCGATAATCTGACCGCTGACGCGCGCGGCGAGTCGGATTTCTCGGGCTGGGATTACCACGCCGTTGTTGCTGACGATTACGGGGGCCGTCTGCGCGCCGAGGGGCGTCACCTCGACCAGAACCGCCTCTCGCTCGCGGGGCCGGCGCTGGGCGACGGGCGGGTCGCTCAGCCATTGATAGGATATGTACCCGCTTATACCTAAAGCAGCCAAGATAATGATCAGACGCACCACTTTGCCGAACCAGCGCCATGGCCTGTTCGGGGCCGGTTCCGGCGTTTCCGGTGTTTCCAGGGTCTCTGGCGCCTCGGGTTCGGGCGCGCTCTTCGGAAGCGTTGCCATAATTCCTGTTCGCTCCACTCTGTTGTTGGCCAGGAGGGACCCTGACCGCGGGTCCGCCTGCCCTTTCTTAACTAACTATTCGGAGACGGTGATCTATTCACCGGTTGTGCGGCCGTGCGCTCATGGTGACGGGATTCCTCATATTCATCGGCCATCCACGCTCCGCCCAGAGCGGCGCACAATCGTACCCGGAGGTCCAGCCGGGTGAATTCCGCCTGCACGAGGCGGCGCTCGAGTACCTGAAGCTGAGACAAGGCCGATAATACCGGCAGATAATCAATCAGTCCTTTGCGATAGCGCACAAGCGCCTGTTCATGGGCGTTGCGGGCGGCCTCGAGTTCGCGCTCGAGGGCTCGAATAAACTCTGCCTGCTTTGTTTCCTCGAAAAGGGCATTTTCGACTTCTTTCGCTGCGACGAGCACCCGTTCGCGGTAGCCCGCGAGGCGTTCATCCACCACGGCACGTATGCGCTCGACCTCGGCCTTGCGGCGGCCGGCATCGAAGACGGGCCCGGTAACACCAGCTGCCAGTGTGGCGACCCAGTTATTGAACACAAGATCCCACTCTTCGGCGCCATAACTCGCCGAACCGGTCAAGCGCAGTGCGGGCAGCCGGTCGGCGCGCGCCACGTTGACGCGCCAGTCGGCTGACTGCAGGCGCAGTCCGGCGGCGCGCACATCGGGGCGGTTCGCCAGCAGCGCGGCGGGGATGCCCGGCTCGGGAAGGGCGCCCACCGCGGGCAAGGTCATGGTCTCGAGGTTCAATGCCTGGCGCGGCGGATGGCCGAGCAATACGGCCAGCTCGTGCAGCGTGGTGCGCAGCGCTGACTCGAGGGGCGGCAGCAGCGATTCGGTCTGAGCGATAATCTGGCGCTGTTGAAAGACATCAAGCGCCGTGGCCAGGCCATTCCGGTAGCGCAGTTCGATGAGTTGCTGGGTCGTCTTGTTCAGTTCAAGCTGCTTCTCGACCACCGCAATCGTTTCCTGCTGCGCCACGAGGGTAAGCCACTGACGGGCGACAACGGCCGAAAGGCTCAGCATGGCTCCGTAGACATCTTCGCGCGCCGCCTCGAGGTCGAGCAGGGCCGCCTCGTGCTGCGAGCGGACCCGCCCCCACAGATCAACTTCATAGCTGCTGCCCAGCCCGAACCGGTACGAACGCCGCGTCGTGATGGTATGAGAGGGCGGTGTATCGGCGAGCAGGGTGTCAAGGGCCTGCAGGGACGTTTGGGTTCTTCCCAGAGCATCGAGCACATCCGCGGGTGGCATCGCGCCTGCCCCCACAAGCCGGTTCCAGGCGGCCACTCTGCGATTAAGTATTTCCAGGCGGTCGGGTTCCTGACCCGGATCGATACGGCGGCGGCTCACCGAGGCCTCGCCCGAGTATTCGACCGAGGGTAGGCGCGGCGCACCGGCCTGAATCGCTATCATCTCGGCCTGGTCGAGCCGTGCATAGACCTGTTGCAGCGTCAGATTGCCCTCGAGTGCCTGCTCGATGAGCCGGTTTAATTCATCCGACTCGAAGGTCTCCCACCACCTGTCGGGAACGGCGGTGGTCTGGTCGTAAAGGGCGAAGGCTTCGGGGACTTGCGCATCTTCGAGGCCGCGCGGTTCGGGCGTGAAACGCGCACAGGACACGGCGAGC
>SLSB01000658.1 GCA_007130675.1 Candidatus Hydrogenedentota bacterium
GCCCATAGGTCTCGCCGGCGAGAAAGACGTCGCCCACGCGCAGGGTACCTGTTTGAACCAGAACCCATGCCACCGGCCCCTGCCCTTTAGACAATTCGCTTTCGATCACGGCCCCGCGCGCACGCTTCTTGGGATTGGCCTTCAAATCGAGCATTTCAGCCTCGAGGGCCAACATTTCCATCAGTTCCTTGACGCCTTCACCCGTAACGGCGGAAATGTTGCGTATGATCGTCTTCCCGCCCCATTGTTCGTCGACCAGGTCGTACTTGACCAGCTCCTGCCGGATGCGGTCGGGCTGCGCCTCGGGTTTATCGCATTTGTTAATTGCCACAACGATGGGCACTTCCGCCGCCTTGGCGTGGTCAATGGCCTCCACGGTCTGCGGCATGACGCCGTCATCAGCCGCGACCACAAGCACCACCACATCGGTAGCCTGAGCGCCCCGTGCGCGCATCTGGGTGAACGCCGCATGGCCGGGCGTATCAAGAAACACGACCCGGTCCTTGCCAATCTCGACATCGTACGCGGCAATGTGCTGGGTAATGCCTCCGGCTTCGCCTTGCGCAACATTGGCGCGGCGCAGATTGTCCAGCAGGGTGGTTTTTCCGTGGTCGACATGGCCCATCACGGTCACCACTGGAGGTCGCAGGATCAGGTCCTCTGGGGCGTCGGGCTCCTCTGCCAGGATCTCGTCTTCACCCGGAATCGCGCTTCGAACCTCATAGCCGTAAGATTCGGCAATCTGCCGGGCAAGGTCGAACGAAACGACTTGGTTCTTGTTGGCCAGGATGTTGTGCTCCATAAGTTGGAGAATGATGTCGTTGGTAGGCGCGTCGAGGGCCTCGGCGAACTGCTCGACTGTCATGGACTCATCGACTTCGATCACGCGCGATTCGAAAATCTGATCGACGGCATCCCCCACGGCGTCTCCATCTCGGTCCCGTTTTCTGCGGCGTTTTCTAGTCTGCCCCGTTGGTCCGGCGGCCTGAAACTCTCGCACTTTAGCGGCCGCGTCGCGGCGCATGGCCTCTTCGGCTCGCAGACGCTCGATTTTCTTCTGGCGTTTCCTTGCAGTCTTTCCGGTGGCGCTACGTTTTGCGGGAGCCTGCTGGGCCGTGGGTTGCGGAGCTCTCTGGCCATGTTTGCGGGCCATCCGCTCCGCTGCCCGGCGCTTAACCTCGGCCACAACCGCAGGATCGGGCTTAATCTGCGAACGCGCCGCCTCGCGGGCCTTTCGTGCCTCTTCCTCTTCCTGATGGCGTTCGGCCTCGGCCAGAATGCCTTCCTCGATATCAATATCTGCATCCTCGGCTTCCGGCAGTTCCTCGGCATCCACATCGAGTTCTTTAACCCGCGTGCCATCCGCGCGGATAATCTGCACCGCTTCCTCATGATCGACAGCCCGGCCAATCTGAATATCTGATTCTTTCTTTTCTGGGGCCTTCTTTTTTGCCTTCGGCTTTTTGGCCGCGGGCTTCTTCGCGTCCTCGACGACCGCTGCCGCCGCCCCTTCGGCATCTTTGGCCTCAGGCGGCAGTATTTCGACCTTCGGATGGTCTTCCACCGGCTTTTTCGCCGCCGCTTTCTTCTTGGCCGCGGGTTTCTTCTTGGCGGGAGCTTTCTTTTTGGCCGCGGGCTTCTTTTTGGCGTCGGCCTTTTTCTTGGCGTCCGCCTTCTTTTGGGCGTCGGCTTTTCGCTTGGCAGCAGCCTTCTTAGCGGCTGCCTTGAGCCGTTCGGTCCGTTTGCGCGCTTTCTCCTCGTCCTCGAGTTTCTTTTGGCGCACGCGTTCGGCCACGGCGGGATCGTCGTCCACGTCGATAAGCAAATCGCACTGGTCGTCGGTCAGAACGCTCTCGACACCATCTACCTCCATCATCATGAAGCGTAGTTTGTCCAGCGCTTCCTCTGCCGTCATATCCAGCCGTTCGGCCAAGCTCGCTACAGTCTGCATTCAGTCTTACTCCCGAAAAATCTCAATTTCCTTGCCAATACCGCAGATCCTACATCATGCAATCTCTCCCCGCGTTTTGTCATCTCCATCCTTGTCTGCCAGATCCGTTTCAGGTTCGAGACCATCTTCGTGAACCGCCTCCGGCTCGTTTACCACCGCCACGGGCTCCGGGCTGTTGGGGTCAGCAGGCGCTGGCTCCGTAACGTCAGCATCGGGGGTATCCGGTTCCGGAGTAGCGGCGATCTTACCTTCGGAGCCTCCGGCAGCCGCGTTCGCCGCGCCCTCTCCAGTAAGTTCAACATCGCTCTTGATATCGATGTTCCAACCCATGAGCTTCGAAGCCAGCCGTGCATTCTGCCCGCGCTTGCCAATAGCCAGCGATAACTGGTCATGTGGTACCACCACCAGGATCACGTTGTTGGCCTCGTCGACCGAGATGTCCAGGATGTCGGCCGGATTCAGGGCATTCGAGCACATCTCGACAGGGTTGTCGCTCCATCGCACGATATCGATTTTCTCGCCATATAGCTCTTCGACCACGGCGCGCACGCGCGAACCTTTCATACCCACGCAGGCGCCCACAGGGTCCACGTTCGCATCGTTGGAAGCTACCGCGATCTTGGTCCGGTTGCCTGCTTCGCGGGCAACCCCCTTGATCTCGACGGTCCCGTCATAGATTTCAGGCACCTCGAGCTCGAACAGGGTGCGCACGAGGTCGGAACACGCACGCGAAAGCACCACCTGCGGGCCGCGCGGCGACTTCTCGACCTCGACCAGATAGGCACGGATGCGGTCACCCGGCTTGAAGTTTTCGCGCGGAGACTGCTCGCGAATCGGCAACACGGCATCGGCCCGGCCGATGGATACAATGATGTTACCATGGCTGATGCGCTTGACAACTCCGGTGACCATCTCGCCTTCGCGCTGCTTGAACTCGTCGTAGACATTCTCGCGCTCGGCATCCTTGAGCTTCTGGATGATGACCTGCTTGGCCGTCTGGGCAGCGATCCTGCCAAAATCCTTCGGCTCGGCGGGCACCTTCAGCCGGTCGCCAGGCTCCGCTTCCGCATTTAACGTCTGTGCTTCTTCCACCGAGATCTCGCGGGTATCGTCTGTAACATGCTCGGCAACCTCGCGAATCTCGAAAACCTTGAACGCGAGAGAGACCGGGTCCACTTCAACCACAATCTCGGCCTTGGGATGAAAGCACTTGCGCGCGGCACTCTCGAGTGCCGTGCGAATGGCTTCCAACAGCTTATCCCGGTCGATACTTTTCTCGGCCTCGAGCTGTTGAAGAATCACTTGCAAGTTAGCATCAGCCACAATTGCCTCACTTCCCGGCGCGCTCAGCGGTCCAAGTTCGCTTTACGGAGGTTTTCCAGATGTACATTGTAGACCGCTTCGTCACCTTGAATCGCAATCATATCCTTGTCAAACGCTTTCAGAATCCCTTTGATCCGTTTGCGGCCGTTTACCGGAGCATGCGTCTTGATCTTCACGGGCTCTCCGATAAACCGCTCGAAATCCTGCGGTCTGCGCAGAGGCCTGTCCAGCCCCGGCGAAGACACTTCGATAACGTAGTTGCCTTCGATAAAATCCTCGGCATCCAATATGGGGTCGATCAGCCGGGTTACCGTTTGGCAATCATCAAGCCCGATGCCCGCTTCGTTGTCGATAAACAAGCGCAAGACGTGGCGTCCGCTCTGGAGACCAAACTCGACTTCGATCAAGTCATATCCACGCTGCTCGATTGGCCCCTCGAGGATTTCCCAAGCGCGCCTGACAATGTCTTCGCGTAACACAATTGAACCCTTTTTGCCGCGGGAGGTTACCGTCGCGGACCCGATGCCCGCTGCTGGGAGTGACCCGAACATACATTGGGCACAACCAAAAAGAGTGGGCGCAAACCCACTCTTTGGTCACCCGCGCGCAAACCAAGCTAGTCTAGCATACCGGCGCGCCGCGATGCAACCGCCTCCCGGGCCGACACATCGCCCAAGCCATGAAAAAACCGAGAGTTACGTTATCGGAGCATTGGGGAAACCTTTGCAGGAGTATAGACGCTTACACCATCAGCACAGCCATATTCCGCGCGGCCGAATCGCCGCGGCGGTACGAAAAGAACCGTCCGTCTTCGATGGTACAGATTCCCGATACGAGAATATGAACCTCAGGCACGCCAGCGGCCACAAGGTGGCGGCGGTTCGCCTCCCACAGATCGAGGCGCCGTCCCTGCACGGGGAAACCCGCCTGATGCCACTCCGCTGCCATGGGTTCCGAGACCTCGTAGCGGCCAGGCCCCGCGGAAGGTCCGAGCAGCGCCCGGATCTCTTGCGGACAGACCCCGAGCCGCTGTTGCATGAGATGCACAGCGCGGCCGACTATGTCTTCCCGCGTACCCTGCCGCCCCGCATGCACCAGTCCCGCCACCCGGGCAGCGGGCGCAAAGAGAAAGACGGGCACACAGTCAGCCACGAATACCGCCAAGGGGATGCCGGGAGTTGCCGTAATCAGGCCATCCGTCGCGGGCAGCGCCGAGTCCCAGGATAGTGCCCCTCTCCCCCGCTCGCGCTCGTCCACGATAGCGATATCCCTGCCATGCACCTGTTTGCCGCAGACAAGAGCTTCGTGGGAAATGCCCAGACGCGCACAGCACACGGCGCGAGCCGTGCCCGCGCCTGGAAGACAACAGTCCCCGTCGCGCTGCTCGGTCATGGCAGCCACGGCGAGCCCGGAAGCCTCGAATTCCTCAAACCGAATCACAGGATATACTTGCTCAAGTCGCGGTCTTCAATGATTCCGATCAAGCGCTTCTCGACGTCGCCCGCGCTGAAACGCATACGCTCTCCCGGCCGTTCGGAGGCTTCGAAAAGAAGCTCCTCGAGAAGACACTCCATAATGGTGTGCAGGCGCCTTGCCCCGATGTTTTCCGACGATGCGTTGACCTTCTGGCACATCCCGGCCAATGCCCCGATGGCTTCCTCATCGAACTCGACCACAACGTCCTCGGTTGCCAGCAGAGCTTGGTACTGTTTGATCAACGAGTTCTCGGGTTCTACAAGAATTCGCCTGAAATCATCGAGACTCAGGCTGCTCAACTCGACCCGTATCGGAAACCGGCCCTGAAGCTCGGGGATGAGGTCGGACACCTTGCTCATGTGGAATGCTCCCGCGGCGATGAACAGAATGTGGTCTGTGCGTACGGCACCGTGTTTCGTGGTGACTGTGCTTCCCTCGACAATCGGCAGGATGTCACGCTGCACGCCCTCGCGCGAGACGTCGGGGCCGCTCTTGGTGCCGCCCTGCCCTGCGATTTTGTCAATTTCGTCGAGAAAAATGATGCCCGCGTTCTCAGTGCGCGAGATGGCTTCCCGCACCACCATTTCCATGTCGAGGAGATTCTGAACTTCCTCCTGTTCGAGAATACTCCGGGCTTCTGCCACGGTGGTGCGGCGCCGCTTCGTGCGTTGGGGCATAAGGCGCTCAAACATCTCCTGCATGTTGAGACCCATTTCTTCCAGGCCCGAGTTCGAAAACACCTGCATCATCTGCGGTGAACTGCTCTCGCGCACTTCGATATCGATTTCGCGCTCGTCCAGTTCGCCCGCGCGAAGTTTTTTGAGAAGAATCTCGCGCGTGCGGGCTTCTGCGTCTTGCCTGGCGGGCGGCGGCGTCGGCCTCTCATCGCCCGCCTCAGGGTCGCTCGGGCGATACACCTTAGGGGCGCCATCCGGCCGAGGAGGCAGCAGAATGTCCAAGAGTCTGCGCTCTGCCGAGGCCTCGGCCTTGGGCCGCAATTCTGCCGTCATTTCATCGCGGACCATGTGGACCGCCACCTCGGTGAGTTCTCGTATCATCGACTCGCAATCGCGCCCCACATAGCCCACCTCGGTGAACTTCGAAGCCTCAACCTTTACGAATGGGGCGTCGGCCAAGCGGGCCAGTCGCCGCGCGATTTCGGTCTTTCCGACGCCCGTGGGCCCGATCATGATGATATTCTTGGGGGCAACCTCCTCGCGGAGGGTATCATCGAGCTGCTGCCTGCGCCACCGGTTTCGCAACGCGATGGCCACCTTGCGTTTGGCTGCATCCTGCCCGATGATGTATTTGTCGAGTTCGGCAACAATCTGTCTCGGCGTAAGCGATTTCATAGGGCACTCCCGACCGGCTCAGCCCATCTTCTGGATTCGCCTCACATGGCGTTCGTCATTCGAGAACGGTGTCGCAAGCCATGTATCGAGCACATCGAGCGACGCCTCCAGCGACAGGATTCTCCTTCCAAAACACAGCACATTCGCGTCGTTATGTTCCCGCGACAGACGGGCCATCTCGGGCGTCACACAGACCGCTGCCCGAATGCCCGGGTGGCGGTTGGCTGCCATCGCCACCCCCATTCCACTGCCGCACATCAACAGTCCTGCCTCGGCCTCGCCCGAGAGCACTTTGGCGCACACTGCCTGCGCAAAATCAGGGTAATCCACGGATTCCGGACCATGCGTGCCGCAATCGATCACGGTATGGCCGTTTTCTTCCAGATGCCGCACGATTTCGGGCTTGAACGCCGGAGGCGGCCCCTCATATGCGGCATGGTCACTTCCAACTGCAATTTTCATAGGTCCTTCGCAGGCTCCTTCCTGTAATCGTTCCGATAAGACCATTTGGGCGCAACGCGCGCGGTTCGCGAGGCGCCACGCCAATACCATCTAATGAAAACAAAGGTACAGTCACGAAAACTCCGAGTATACCCCCGTATTCCATGCACATTCCAGAACAATGACGGAACAATGAAGGAAGGAACAATGACGGAAGCCATCCCCGGATAAGCAGCGGTGAAAGCAGAAATGCCGCCATGTGAGACGTTCGCCGTCAGCAGTGCCCCGCCCAGCGCGCCAACGGCGCGGCAATAGGATAGCCTGGGGCAAGGAACGCGCTTGCGCGTGACGCCGCCCCGGGATCAACCGTTCTCCCCCCTCTTAGCGCTGAAGGCGCGACCCATATCACGGCGGGGACTACCTGAAGACCATGCCGCCCCGCGTGCCGCATCCGTGGCCACGATTGGGCAAAGGCAATTTTGGAACGCCCTTTCAGGGCTGTGGGATAAATATGGGCATGACCTGGGGCGTTGCCCCAGGCTATACCAGCTGGCCCTTTCAGGGCCGCCAAGTGCAAGCGCCATTCCATGCAGTATCACCGTAGAAGCTCCTGGCAACGCGACTCTTGTAGCGCCAACGGCGCGGCAACATACCAGCCTGCAGGGCTGGGAAAGAGGGCAAAGAACAAGCAAGCCCCGTGATATCAACTCCCCCGCGACGTGGTCTTCCGACCGGTCTCCCGCTTGTCCCGCACCTTTAGCGGGGTGTCGGGTTTGGGGTCGTATACCTGGGGCTGCGCCGCGCGCGGACGCGCGTCTTACCCTGGTTTGTGGAGTTACCGGACACAACCGATGCGGCGGTTCTGAGGGGAACCCGACTGTCGGATTAGGTATTGTGTCGCAAAGCTGCTAGTCTTGTCCCGCAGGATGACTGACAGAGAGGTTAATGCTCATGAAAAACCGCACTTCTTTAATACTAAGAGAGACTTCTATCTTGCTTGTACTGGCTGTGCTCTTCGGCGTTATACCAGCTCGAGCCGAAGACACGCCTGACGCCCCCCACAGCGAGGAAATTGTCCGGCTGTGGGCGGTCTGCCCTAACGCGCGGGGGTACGTGATTGACTGGGCTCATGGCGTCTATCTGCTCGCTGGTGTGCGGAATGGCCGGATCCCGAAGATCCACAGCCATGAAATCAAGCGGGCCTTCCCCTTGGAGC
>SLSB01000651.1 GCA_007130675.1 Candidatus Hydrogenedentota bacterium
CCCAGAAAATGGTCCTTGAGCAACATGGTGCCTTCGGGGGTGCCGTCGGTTTTCCACAGTTCCTTACCGCACTCTCCGTCGTCCGCAGGAAAGTAGAGTTCGCCGCGCCACTCGTAAAACCCCGTTATCCGCGACGAATCCGGCCCCTTGGCGATGTCCTTGACGAGCACCGTGCCTTCGGGAGTGCCATCCGTGCGCCATAGCTCTCGGCCATGCGCTTCATCCGCCCCTACGAAAATGACGTAATCCCCAAGCGACGTTATTGACCCGATAACGCCAAGGTTGCCACCGGAAACAAGATACACCAACTCGACCGGTGTCGTGTCCTGCATGCGGAAGAGGGTGGACCCGACGAAGTAATACAAGGCGCCGTCGTTGCCCATCGTGGATACGCGGCCCCATGACCATTGTCTGCCGAGGGAAGCCACGGGGTCGGCGAGCGTCTCTCCGTGACGAAGAACATAAAGCATCCGCTCTTCACGTCGGTCCGTGGCGGTCATATAGATGTATTCTGAATTTGCGCCAAGAAACTGGGGATCAGAGACAAAGTCCCCCTGATCGTCTCGAATGGTCTTGGGCTCGTCTTCGTCGGGCCGCAGCAGAAAGGGCAGCCGTTTCGTGTGCGGCACCTCCGCCATGAAATAAAGATACTCTCCTACCGAGAAAAAGCCTTCGCAGTTGGAATTCTCCGGGCCGGGCATCAAATCGTATACCAGCGAACACTCGCCAAGCTCTTCGGGCGCTTTCGCGGGCACATACCGCCAGATTTCACGCCCGTGGATGCCGTCGTCTGCAACGAAATACAGCACGCCGTTGTGGGCGTGCAGATGTTTGGGAAGCGACGACGGGTTGAGTGGGCGGTCCTCCAGTCCAGCGAGGTCTTGCGCGAACGCGGCCCACGCGCAGAGACACAGACCCAGCCAAAACCCATACGACGCGGCTCGAGCAGGAATTCGCGGGATGGGAAGGCTAGGGTGAGGGTCCGAATATAAGGATCTCGCCATGTGTGGGCAATGCTCCCGCGGTACGGCCCCAATACAGCACCGTCTGGTTTGCTTCGTCCTCAGCATCGGCAAGTGTCGCGGACACCCGCCACCGGGTTCCGGGAACCGGGGCCTTCTCAAGTTCAAGAGCTTTGAACGGCAGCCGCATTTCTATCTCGTACAACGGGCCATTGGAATGCACGGCGGCCTTCACCACATTGTTTTGTGGATATTCGCGGCCCTGGATGACCTTGGATAGCCGAACTGCGGCGTCCTTGTCGGCGACGAGTTTCCACGAGGGGAGCTGGCCGGGATCCGCGTCGAATTGGGTGAGGATATGCAGGGTGAGCACCGGCCGGCTCATGGCGACACCCGAAGCACAGCGGAGATACACGTGGTGTTCGTCGTGGCAGATGGTCAGGTTCGTATTGCTGCCCTCGGGATGGGCTTCGAGCACGCCGAACTCAGGATTGGGATTGGCGGCGGCCCGCCGCCAGACGGCTTCGGTGGCCTGCCCGTTGATATGCATTGGACCGTCCGACGCCCTGACAAAGGGAATCCTCGCTCGAGTGATCCCGGGGACCATAAACTGCGTTTCGATTTCTTCGGCCCATCCGAGATTCCGCGGCATGAGTTCGCAATACACCAAACGGAAGAACAGCGCAGAGGACTCAATAGCGGTCACGAATCGTCCCGGTGGTATGTCTGAGGCGGTCCTGTCAAGCAGAAAGGCGTTCTGCCATCGCGAGCCGTCCTGCGTACACTCGAATTGCAGCGACACGGTCGCCAATTCGTTGTCGCGAATCCATGTTCCCGTGCCCCGAGCCGTGCCGTGGCGGAACGCCCGCGCCGTTCTGTCCGTATAATGTGCCCAATGCCCCCGGAACGCCAAGGCGTCATCGTCCGGAGTTCCCTCGAGATAAATCAGATCCGTTCCTTTGCTTGCGAGGATATGCCACGTCTCGTGGTCTGGGCCTCGGGTCATGAGCCAGTGTTCGGGCCAGCGTTCACCTGTCAGGGTGTTTGTCGTGTTGAACACGTAATGATTCGCGGGTGGACGCGCGAGCATATCCCCGCCCGGGCTACCCGACAACCAGATTCCGAAAGCGAGCAGGCTTGCGAGAACGACCACGGCAGCCAAGGCAGTTACGACTAACGCAGGGCGGTTGATGCGTGCAACGCGGAACGGTTTGGCCGTGCTCTTCGGCGGCCATTTTACCTGCACGATGGTCGAACACTTTGCCGGCGGCTGTTTCGAGAACTCGGGCGTGGATGAGAGCCGTTCAAGGGCTTCGCTTGCGTTTTGGGGACGCTCTTCCGGTTTGGAGGCCAGCATTTCGCAGACAGCGTTGCTAAAGACCGGCGTTACGGTATCGGTGAGATCGTGCAGCGGTGGAACGGCATTTTCGTAGAAGCTGCGGATGAGTTCGAGCGGCGAATTGGCCTCATGCGGGGCCCTGCCTGCCACGGCTTCGTAGATGACCGCTCCCGCCGAATAGACGTCCCAGGCAGGGGTGGGCTCTTTAACTTCCCATGACTCGGGCGGCGCGTATCGGGGGGTACCCATGAACAGGCACGACGATGCCATGCTGCCCATAGCCGCCTCATGGCGTGCCGCGAGGCACTTGGACAGCCCAAAGTCGGAAAGCAGGGCATTGCCGTGCAGGTCCAGCAGGATATTGTTTGGTTTGACATCCCGATGGACGACCCCCACCTGATGGCAGCTCGCCAGCCCGTTGAGTACATCGCGGACCGAGCGCAGCGTCTGCCCGAGCGAGGCACTTCTCGAAGCCTCTGCCTGCGCAAGCGACCCCCCTTCGACATAAGTCATGTCGATGACCAGCTTGCCGTGAATGTCTTCCAGGGAGTGTATTTGGACAATGTTGGGATGGTTCAAACTTGCGACAATACGAGCCTCGCGCCGAAACCGTTCTTCGAAGGCGCCGCTTGACACGAGTTCAGGGCTCAAGACCTTCAGCGCGACGCACCTCTCGAGTGTGGTGTCTTCTGCAACATAGACGATGCCCATCCCGCCGTGTCCAATTATTTCCAGGATACGGTACTTACCGAACCGACAGCCGGGTTCGAGCGTATTCATGATGCATGATTCCGCCTACTGTTAGATGAGGTCTAATCACCCTTCGCTTTTCGTGCCATCATGCCATGTCGCCTTGTGACGGTTGCAGGCGGCAGTCAGGTTCGCGGAAACTCGATTGGTCGATGCATCAGGGCTGGCCGGTTCATCATTTCCGGTACCAAGACGACCCTGTAACGCGTATCGAGATTGCCCATCGCGTCACAAACACTCCCGCAGTTCCTTTTCAGCGTCTGTGGTATTATAACAGTCGCGCGAGTTATGTGCAGCACAAAAGCGGGCGATGCCGTATTAAGGCGTTTTGCCGCGCGAACCGCGAATATGAAGTGTGACAACATCCGGGCAGAGCAGATCATGCAGCTAGTGGCGATCGGCGGACATACCCGACATGTCAGAGGCACCTGTTGGAACCTGACGGAACGGGGCCTTACCCTTGGCCGTGACGAAGACAATGATATCGTGCTGGATGATCCCATTGTCTCTCGGCGGCACTGCCGCTTTGATTTCCGGGATGGTCGAGTCTATCTGGAAGATCTGGGCAGCCGCAATCCACTTCTGGTCAATGGACTTCCTCTCCGGTCGGGTGTATTGGAGCCGGGCGACGAGATTACCATCGGCACAGACCGGTTTCTTCTGGCTCGCTCAGGCGTGGAAGAGAGACTTGGTTCGGACGCAAACGCGGCAATAGACGCAGGTGCTTCAACAGATACCATTTCGATAGGCTTTCATCGCCCGCTTTTCCTGGGCGCCGAGCAGGAGAGTCCCCGAACCATCCACGATTTGCTGGTGCTGCAACAGTTGTCGACGCGCCTGACCCGGTGCAGCAGCACCAGGGAAGTCGCCGAGCTTCTCAAACAGGCCCTTAAGGAGCGCTTTAATCCTCTGGCATTCTGGGTTGTGCTGTGCAACCCCGAGCAAGAGATTTTTGTGCTTGATCAAGACCTCGAGACCGATGCGGCTTTGCCCACCGAGGCGGTGCAGCTTGCGCTGAGAGAAAAGCGGGGGTTGTTGAAGGTGGGGACCTTGGGATCGGACCGGTCCACGATGTCCTTTACACTTGTGACTCCCGTAGCTGCGGGGGGAACTGCTATCGGAGCGATTGCACTGTTTACCGCGCCTCCTCGCGGCACATTTGTGGACGATGACCTCAGGCTTTTGGTATTGCTCGGCCAGTCTTTGGGGCCCATATTCTGGACCATCGAAGATATGGAGCAATTGCGGAGGGAAAACGAATATCTGCGCGCGCGGGCCGGCGAAAGCCTGACCTTGGTGGGCAGCAGCAAGGCTATGCGCGAGGTCAGCCGGCGTATCGGCCTTGCCGCAAAATCGGAACTGAGCGTGCTTATCGTGGGCGACACCGGCACGGGAAAAGAGTTGGCTGCGCGGCTCATCCACCAACAATCGGCGCGGAAGCGCGGGCCATTTGTCGTCGTGAATTGCGCGGCCATCCCCCACGAATTGTTTGAAAGTTTCATGTTCGGCCATGAACGCGGTGCGTTTACCGGGGCTGAACGGGCATCTCAAGGGCTCTTGGGGGAAGCGAACGGTGGGACCATTTTTCTCGATGAGATCGGGGACCTCTCGCTGGATAATCAGGCGCGCATTCTGCGCTCGATCGAGTATGGCACATACCGCCGGCCCGGGGCGGAGCAGGACTCCCGGGTGGATGTCCGCGTCGTATCCGCCACCAATCGCGATCTGCGCGCCCGAGTCAAAGAAGGCCTGTTTCGTGAAGATCTTTTTCACCGTCTCAATGGTTTCTTATTGAGGCTTCCCCGGCTGCGTGAACACGCGGAAGACATTCCGGAACTGACGCAGCATTTCTTCGACCTTGCCAAACAGCGGGCAAAGTACCCGGTTCGCGGCGTATCGCGCAAGGCCATGGCTCATTTGCAAGCCCAGCCGTGGAGCGGCAATGTCCGTGAGCTTCGAAACTGCGTCTGGCAAGCGGTCAGCGTGGCCCAGGGCGACACACTCCGTTGTGAAGACCTTTCCGTGTTTTGTCCCGAGGTTCAGGAAGATAAGGCAGGCAGCGCAGGCCGGAGTCTGGCCGAACTCGAGCGCATACACATCGCGCAAACCTTGTCGGCTTGCGGTGGCAACGTGTCGATGGCGGCCAAATCGCTGGGCATCTCGCGAAGCACCCTTTACGAGCGAATGCGGCAGTACGACCTGTAGCCCGGATATTTCCCAGCTTTCGCCTGGGGTCATCCGAGTCTTACGAGCAGGCGGTTTGCGTGAGTTTATCGGGATTTCACATGCCGCAGGCCGCCGTGAAATATCCCAACACAATCTGTTTGGAGAAATGATTGGCACTTTTTCGTAAACGAAGTCTGCTCCTCGCGTGTACGTGCCATGAGTGTTCGAAATTCGGACACGGAAAATGTCGGAAACCCGGACACTTGAAGGGTTTTCGCCCGTCGGCGCGAGGCACGACATTTCCCGGTCCTTAGCTAACCTGCCTCTTTGCAACGTTTATGCTTGTCGTGCCAGCGTTCTGGATAATGGGAACGAAACCTGCTTCCTTATTAAAAGCACACAGATGGTGTGCGGGCGGAAATGGGTTTATGGGCATAGGCAAAATGTAGAAGGTGTTCTTCGGATGCTTTATCCCTGCAAGAGAGTTTGCCAAACATTGGGGGTGTCTTCGGAGTGCCAGAACGGGGTCGAGCCGATGGCTGTAGTTTTTGATAGGCTCCGTCAGACCGTGGGCTTGATATCTTCGGCGGACGCTGGTGAGAAGGAGCGGCATGTTCCCGAAGGCGGTGCCCGATGCATGGTTACCATCATGTTTTGCGACATCCGCGGTTTTTCGCGGATCGCCGAGGATTGTTCGCCGGATACCCTGATCCTCGTCCTCAACGAGCATTTCACGGCGATGACGGAATCGCTGCTTGAATATCAGGGAGCCGTGGATAAATGTTTTGGGGATGAGTTTTTTGCCGTCTTTACGAGCATGGAATCCACTGAAGACGCGGCGCGGCGCTGTGTGCGGGCTGCGCTGGCCATGCAGGCTCGAAACCGCGACCTCAACCAATCGCGATATAGAAAGCAACTGCCTGTCTTCAGCCTTGGCATTGGGATCAATACGGGGACGGCCATCGCCGGCTATGTGGGGCCGCCTTACCATAAGGAATTGACCGTGGTAGGCGATGCGGTAAATGTTGCGCAACGGCTGTGCGCGATCGCCAAGCCTGGGCAGATTCTCGCCGAAGAGGCCACCCATAAGCTTGTGAAGGCTTCAGTGCGCGCAGTCCCTATCGGTCCGATAGCACTTCGGGGAAAGGCGAGAATCGCCAGAGCACATGAGATTTTGAGTTTCATTGATGAAAAGCTGTTAATGTGCACGTAAGTCCTTTAATTTCAATAATTGATCTGTGTTTAATCGGTTCCGTGCGAACCGCAAGCCATACGGGGCAGCAGGTCGAGTGTCCGGATTCCGTACACATACAGTCGCGGAATGGGTTTGAAAGGAGGGGCGTGGATATGACTTCCGAGAAGCGCACCGATTCCGGGTTGACGCAGGACTTTTTCTGTCCGGACGTAACGGAGGCCCTGGAAGATGGGCAGAAGGTTCGTGAAGAGTCCCATGAACTCGTGCAGACATCCTCTCACCTGATGATGTGGCTCCTGTGTTACCTCCACGGCTGCCAGGTGGTGCGCAGAAGCTTTGTGCCTAAGGCCAGACTGTTCGGCGGCGTCACGTACACGACGACCTGGTGGCTGCGGTATTGAGGCCGGGGCGTGCCTCCACAATGACAACAGTCCGCAGGGGTTGGCGCATTCGGGTGATAGCGCCAACGCTTTGGAAGCCGCGCCAAGGGCTCGCACTACCTAAGAGTTTGGGATCGTGTCACGGCGGCCGCCACCACCGGTGCCACGTCCATCGCGTGGACCGCCTCCGGCGCCTTGGCCACGTCCATCGCGTGGACCGCCGCCATCGCCCCGGCCGCGTCCATCACGCGGGCCGCGGCCCTCGCCCATACCCGGGGGGTCGGGCGGAGCAAATTCTTCTTGCACATCGTTCAGTGTGTCTTCATCGCTGGCGGGTTCAGCACAGCCTGCGGCCACTATCGTGAGTAGCGCGAGGGCAATGGTGCTTACCAAGGGCAGGTTTCTCATGGCGGTCCTTTTCCTTTGGCGCGTGCTGGTGCGCCGGTTCATCGTAAACGCGGCAGGTAAAGGCGCAACATCCGTGCCAAACTGGCAACACGACCGAAACGCTGCATCGGCCGTATAGTTTGCAGCGTACAACGGGCGGGCACCCGAGTTTTCCGCAAACGGTTTTGCATGATTGCATTGCGATTCTCAGATGCTGCGGGCCGCTGTGAATTACTCCAGAATAATCGGTTTACCGAAACAACACGTCCGTCTTAGGCAATCCACGTCTGCGGGTCAGGAGCGGCATTTCAGCTTGTTTCTGCAATACCTACACGCATGGTCAGAGCAAGCTTGCCGTGTCCGGGCTGCCAGGCAAAGCGTGCGCGATGCATGCGGATTGTGCGCAAGATTTGCAGGTTCGCATGCGCCACAAGGGAAGACGGGCAACATGGAAAGCCAAGGGGTCCCCTTGCGCGGCGGCACAAGTTGCGTGCGCTATTCGGGCCCATTTCGGGCAATCGCTCCCGAAAACGAAAGAGCCCCGAGCGCCAAGAGCGTGGCAAGCTCCC
>SLSB01000367.1 GCA_007130675.1 Candidatus Hydrogenedentota bacterium
CCCAAGGCAAACCAGGCTTCCCAACCCATGCGTCAGTTTCCCCCCATCGTTCTCGGCAGACATGTCCAGTGGACGTAAACAATCACGGCATTCTAGCACATCGCTTGTGCGCATAGAGTGAAAGAGGCTCACAAAAAGATCTACAGCACTCGGCGCACCCGGTTGCGCAACGCAGGCAGCACCTCTTTTTCGAACCACGGATTCTTCTTAATCCAGCGCAGGTTGCGAAACGACGGATGCGGCAGGGGGAGGTACCCGGGGAAGTACTCGCGCCATGCGCGTACGGTCTCCGTGAGGGATTTCTTGCCGGATTGGCCTAAATAGAGCTTCTGCGCATATTGGCCGCAGAGGAGTGTGAACTCGATGTTAGGTAAGCGCGCTCGCAGGGCCTCGAGCCACAATTGCGCGCATTCTCTCCTGGGCGGGAGATCGCCGCCGCGCGCGTACCGTCCGGGATAACACAACCCCGCTGGTATGATGGCGACCCGCGATTCATCGTAGAAGGTGTCGCGTTCCACGTTCATCCACTGACGCAGGCGGTCGCCGCTGGGGTCGTTCCACGGAATCCCGGTCTCGTGAACTTTCGTGCCCGGGGCCTGCCCTACGATCAAGAGGCGCGCCGATGCCGTGGCCCGCAAGACCGGCCGCGGCCCGAGCGGCAATTCATTTTCACATGCCCGGCAAGCCCGCACGCGCTCGAGGAGTTGCCCCAGGGTTTCGCGGCGTCCGTTCTTCGTGCGATGCACCCCGCACTCGGGAAGGCAGGCTATGCACGTGCCCACGCATTCAGTCCGCGCGGCGATGCGCCGCTTCAGTTCACGTTCATTCACGGTAGACTCCGTAGACTACCCCCGGCCTTGTGCCGATTTGGAAAACAGACATGCGCCGCGGCCCGGGCCACGGCGCATGCGCACACAAGCAATCGATCCGTTCAGACCGGCAATTCCCAACCCTTGCGGTATTCCTTCGAGACAATCTCCTCGGGATTGTCGACGTTGGTAACCACGCCTCGTTCGTTATCCCAGTGGAGTTTCTCTCCGGACATCACCACAAGATTTCCAAAATTGACCATTTCGGTGAACGGTCCGGCATACTCGAAATTCGAACTTGCGGGCCTGCCGTCTTTACACGCCCGCAGCCAGTCCCGGTGATGAAGCTGCCCTTCGACGCGGTCGAGAAACGGGTCGGGCATGGTGTAATCGGCCATTTTCTCATCCGGCAGCAGCCTCGGGCGCCCACCGTATTCGCCCGTGGTAATGATCCCGTCGTCACCCACAAGATACGAACCGTTCATGTTGTTGTCGCCCAATTCCTGGTCTTCGGGCACCCCCTCGGGATGAGGAGGACGATTGTACACGCGCTCGCCGGTATCCGGGTCCGGCCAGTGGCCGTCATACCAGTAGACATCGACGGGGGCCATGTCGCCCCGGGCGGGGAACGAATACTTGACCGTGGTGGTCACCGGGAAAGTCTGCTCGTTGCGCCCTTCCTGCATGACCACCTCGACCGTGTAATCGCTGGCCTCGACCAGTTTCAGCGACATATACACCGGGTCCATGATATGGCAGGCCATGTCGCCCAAGGCCCCGCCCCCAAAATCCAGCCAGGCCCGCCAATTGCGCGGGGCGTATCCCTGGTTGTACGGCCGCATTGGGGCAGGACCGATCCAGCGGTCCCAGTCCATGTTTTCCGGGGCCACTTGGGCAGGCAGCGGCTCCGCGGTTCCCTGGTAATCCCAGACCGGCCGGTGGGTCCACACGTGGGCTTCGCGCACCTGCCCGATGGCGCCGGTCCAGATCATCTCGCAGAGTTCACGCACGCCATTGCCCGAATGCCCCTGGTTGCCCATCTGGGTAGCCACACCATGCTCGCGCGCCACCAGCGTCAGCCAGCGCGCTTCCTGGACGGTATGGGTCAGCGGCTTCTGTACGTAGACATGTTTGCCCATCTGCATAGCCATGATAGCGGCGGGCGCGTGGGTGTGGTCCGGCGTCGAGATCGTTACCGCGTCGATTTCGGGCATTTCCTCGAGCATATTCCGGAAATCCCGGTACACCTTGGCATCGGGGAGTTCATTGAACGTTCTCTGAGTGCGGTCCCAGTCCACGTCGCACAGCGCAACGATGTTCTCAGACCTGCACGACATGATGTCGCCAAACCCTTGGCCACCGGCTCCGATCGCCGCCACATTCAGTCTTTCGTTGGGCGACTCTCTCCCCGGAACCACGCGCGCATCGTTGACGGCTACACGCGTGTGCGCCGCGGCACATCCGGTCTGCGACGCCGCCAGCGTGGTTGTGGCAAGAAAGGCCCGCCGTGTCATGTCCTTACGTTTCATGTTCTACCTCCTGCATCCCGTTGGTTCGGGGACAAAGTTTCGCCGCTTCGCGCCCGTACAGCCGCGCACTTTCTTGCCATCATACCAAACCTTACGGCGCAATTCCGAATGAACCTTGCTTTACGCCAAGGAGGAATTCGTGCGGTTGTGGTACCATAAGGGGCGAAGAATGGCAGCCGGTGGATGAAACTGGAGGTTGACAGCATCATGGCAGCATTTCCAATAGGACGCAGAACGTTTCTGGCGGCGACTGGCGCGGGCTTACTCTTAAACCCGTCCGCATCGGGGGCCAATGACCGCATCTCGATAGGCGTCATCGGCACGGGCAGCCGCGGCATGTCGCTCATGGGTCAAATTGCCAGGCTCAAGGACAGCCATGCGGTGGACATTACCGCGGTATGCGATGTGTGGCGAGTCAACCTCGCCCGCGCGGCCGCCCGCACCGAGCAGGCGTTCGGCAAAGCGCCGTTTACCACCACCCGTTTTGAGGAAATGCTTGCTCGCGATGATGTCGACGCGGTGGTCATCGCCACGCCCGATTTTGGGCACACGCCTATCATGATCGAGGCGCTTAGAGCGGATAAGGACGTGTTTGTCGAGAAACCCATGGCGCTCGACCCTGACAACGCCAACACAGCCTATGACTTGGCTCGAGAACGCGCCCGGGTAGTGCAGGTGGGCACACAGCGCCGCAGCGAAGGGCAATGGAAAGCCGCGCACGATTTTCTGGCGACCGGCAAACTCGGCCACGTGAGCCGTATCTCGTCGTCGGTGTGTTTTAATCATGCCCGTTGGGCGCGCGATGTCAGCATGGTTCGAGAACAGGACGTGGATTGGGAGGCCTACCTGTTCAACCGGCCGATGGTGCCGTTTGATCCGAACCTGCTGCAACGCTGGCATCTCTACCGCATGTGCACGAACGGCCTTTCCGGCCTGTGGATGTGCCATCTTGTCGACGCGGCGCACATCATTACGGGGGCGGACTATCCGAACAGCGCGGTGGCGCACGGCGGGATTTACGTCTGGCAGGACGGCCGCGAGCATACCGATGTGTTCCATGCGCTGATCGATTATCCCGAGGGCTTCCTGTTCGACTGGAGCATGAGCCTCACCAACAGCGCGGGCAACCGGTACAACATTCACGGGCGGTATGGCACGATGGACCTCGACCGGCTCGAGTATTCGGGCGCGGGCGGTGAAGAGGGCAAACAGATCGAGGCCGGCAAACTCACCCCCGAACCCGATCAGGACCACATGGCCAACTGGATTGACTGCATGCGGAGCCGTCAGCGGCCCAACGCCGATATCGAGTTCGGCCATCAGCATTCCATGGTCACCATTATGGCGGCGGAAGCGCTCGAAACGGGCCGCCGAATGCGTTACGACCGACAGGCGCGCCGGATCTACGCGGGATAATCGGCGGGAGCGCCAGCGCCGCGTGGATGCATCCCGTCTGCGTGAAGGGTGTCAACGTGCGAAGGGTTTGAATAACGCATTGTGCACATTCCTGGGCGGCAATGAAAAGCGTTGCCGGGATCACGTTCTCACGGAAAGCGCACAGACCGCGCATATGTTCGAGCCTGGTCCAAAGCTACGTGGGCGAGGAAAGGGGGATGTGTGTCCGAAGTTGGTGAGAAACGCGTCGCGCCCGAGCCGACCACATTCCGGGGCATCTGGTATGGCTCTGGCCAACGCAATACCCTGCCCGGGCATTCGTTTGTATATGCCGGGGCCAAGGCGACCTACTCGGCGTGGCACCGGCCCATGGCCGTGTACGCCCCCGCGGTCAACAAGACGTTTTTCGTGTTTGGCGATGCCGATAACCGCCCGGCCATCAGCGTCTTCGACCATGCGGACAGCACGTTCGCTCCGCCGCTCGCGCTGGGCGTCAACTTCGACAGCAACGCCCACCGCAACCCGTCGCTGCTGATCGACGACGACGGCTTCCTCTACGTGTTCTACGGCTATCACGGGAACCAGCAGCCGATCCATGTGCTCAGGTCGCTGCGCCCGCATGACATATCCGCTTGGACGCGGCGGGCGGACCTCACTGGCGGGAACGGCTCGTACGCGAATCCGTGGCAGCTTCGTCCGGGCGAGATTCTCGTGGCGCACCGCCAGCCCACGGGCTGGTGTTTCAAGCGCAGCCATGATCAGGGCGCGACCTGGAGCGATACGGTCGAGCTGGCGTCGTTCAGCTCGTACGAAGGCACGTCGACTGTCTACGGGTTGACCACCGGCGAGACCGGGCCCTATCCGCGGGCGGTTCACTTCGCCGGGTCGCGGTTGGGCGGCGGATCGCCCGAGGCCATACGCACCTTGCACCTGTGGGCGCGCCGCTACAACGTGTACTACGCCTGTTCGAGGGATGGCGGCGACACGTGGCAGCGGAGCGACGGCTCGCCCTACGAGTTGCCGATCACCGAAAACGCCGCCGAGAAAGTGCACGATTCCGGCGGGCTTGGCACGTGGATCAAAGATCTGGTCGTCGTGCCGGATGCGGGACCTCTCATCCTGTTTCTTGATGGAGATGCGGAGACCTACCGCAGCCAATGGAAGATCGCCCGTCAGACCGGTGCGGGATGGGATATCGTGGACGTGACGACCAGCAACCATATGTACGACGGCGGCGCATTGTGCGCGGTTGGGCCCGGCGACTTGCGCCTGTACGGTCCTTCCGCGCCATCGCAACCCGGCTGTGACGGCGGGAATATCGAGGAGTGGCGCTCGGCCGACAACGGGGCAACCTGGACCCGGACCCGCACCCTCACCGAAGGCGTCGAGCGTTCCCACAACCATGTCAAGACCGCTGTCAACCATGAACAAAGCGACGGCCAATTCCGGGTAATGTGGTCGTGCGGCGACGGCCAGTCGCCGCCGGACGACACGGAAGTGACCATGTACTATTTCGGCGATGGCATGGACGCGCCCCGACGGATCGAGATCTCGTAAACGGGAACGCGCGCATTGCGCGACATCGGCTTGGATTTCATGGAGGCGATCTTTGCGGTCGAGCGTGAAAAGCAAAGCGGCGGATAAGCACGGGCGAGGCGAGGGCCGCCGGGAAGCCATTCGGGTGACCGAAGACATTTCCAGCGTTATGCCACACCTCCGGCGTTCCGGAGTGGAGATAGCCCGCATATCTCACCTCCTGGGCGCCCGAATCTGCAAATTTGCGACCAGAAACCAAAGGTTCATGCACGTTGCTTCAAATCATTCGGCCATTCCGGCTGCGTGAAATTGACTGCATGACGCCAAGGATGATAAACTCACAGTGGCTGATTTGGTGCAAAATACGAGTTTGCCCGCGCTAGACGGGGAGTTAGCGGTGTCCTGTACTCGCAATCCGCTTTAGCGAGGTCGAATTCCCACCCGAGGACGTCTTACTTTTTGGTCAGGCGCGGGGCACGTGGCGTTGACGGCTGGGTCCTACTCAACGGGAAGCCGCTGAACCCGGTCAGGTCCTGACGGAAGCAGCCGCAGGTGGCTTTTCCCGTGTGCTGTAGGGATGCCTGGCCCGAGTTAACGACCCCGAGGCCGCTCTGGGTAAGCGTTCGACGGTGGGTGCGCGGGCATTTTTCTTCTTACTTTCACGCCAGCGCGGCCAAGGCAAGCCGGTGCGGCGACAGGCGCGAGGGGGATGCAATGGCTGACGGGCATTACCAGGTTTTGGCGCGGAAATGGCGGCCCCAGGCGTTTGGAGACGTCGTGGGGCAGCAGCACATCACGCGCACGCTCCAGAATGCCATCGAGAACCAGCGCATTGGCCATGCATATCTGTTTATCGGGTCGCGCGGCATCGGCAAGACCACCACGGCCCGCATTCTGGCGAAAGCGCTCAACTGCCTTTCATCAGACGCCCCGACGGCGCAGCCGTGCGGCGAGTGCGAGAATTGCACGGCAATTGCGGCGGGCCACAGCATCGACGTGCTCGAGATCGACGGCGCCTCGAACAACAGCGTCGATGACGTGCGCCAGATTCGCGAGAACGTTCGGCTGGTACCTTCGAATTCACGGTACAAAATCTATGTGATCGACGAGGTGCATCAGCTCAGTTCGGCTGCGTTCAATGCCTTGCTCAAGACTCTCGAGGAACCGCCCGAGCACGCCGTGTTTATTCTGGCCACGACCGAAGCCCATAAGGTGCCGGCCACCATCATCTCGCGCTGCCAGCGCTACGATTTCCGCCGCGTTGGGCAGGATGACCTTTGCACCCTGCTGCGCCGGATTGTCGAAAAAGAGCAAATCACCTGTTCGGACGAGGTGCTGCTGGCCATCGCGCGGGCGGCCGACGGGGGTATCCGAGACGCCGAAAGCATTCTCGAGCAGCTCATCTCGTATTGTGGCGCCGAGATCACGTTTCAGGACGTATTCGAGCTCCTGGGTCTGGTCGACTGGCAGTTGCTCAATGGCCTGTGCGATGCCATTCTCGAGCAGGATATCGCGACACAGCTTCGCATTGTCGACGACATCGTGGTCAGCGGCAAGGATCTCTCGCAGTTCGTGCAGGATATCATCCGGTATTTCCGCAATCTGCTGGTGTGCAAGACAGCGGATGCCAAGGCGCTACTGGCGCTGCCCGAAGACGAACTCGCGGGCATGCAGCAGCGGTCGGATAGTTTTTCCCTGACCCGGCTGATCCAAATCATCGAGCAGTTTGCCGAACTGGCAAAGAATTTTGACTCGGCGCTTGCCCAGCGCATCGCCCTCGAGACGCTGCTGATCCGCATGTCGAAAGTAGCCGTCGAGGTGTCGGTAGACACGGTGCTTGAAAAGCTGGCGCAACTCGGCGCCGGAGGTATCGGCGTTGCGGCGCCTTCGAATGCCGGAAAAAAGCGCAAGGAACCGCCCAGCCCCCCTAAGCGCGCGCCGGGGCCTGTGAAAAAGGCGCCGGCGCACACACCCGAGCCGGAATCGTCGAATGCATCTGAGCGGGTCACGGCTGTTGAAGAGAATCTGCCTGGCTTGTGGAGGCGCATCACCGAGCGGGCGGGCGCCGACAGTTTATCGCTGGGCATGGCACTGGGGCAGGCGGTACCGGCGGGGCTTGAAGACGGTGCGGTCGTACTCGAGTTCTCTGCCGAGCATGCCAATGCCCTGACGTACCTCGAAGAGCCCGGCAACCGCGCTGCGGCCGAACGCGTGCTCGACGCGGCTACCGATAACCTCCGCACCTACCGCACGGTCTTAAAAGAGGCGGCTCCGTCCGCAAAGCCGTCCCAGACCACGGCCCGGCAGCTAGTCCCTGCGTCCGCAGGCGTGAACCCCGAGCTTGCCCGGCAAATGCTTGAGGACCCGCACATCGCTGCGGTGGTCGATGTGTTCAAAGGCCGCATCGTCGACGTTAAA
>SLSB01000048.1 GCA_007130675.1 Candidatus Hydrogenedentota bacterium
AGATGGGCAGCAAGCTCTTCCACAATGTCGTGGCCATGACCAATGACGGCAGTACCCATATGGTGGCGAAGCATATCCCGGACCGCAAACTGGCCGAGACCATCGTTGCCGATATCGAACGGGCCTTGTCCGGTGCATAGCGCGCCCTATGGCATGGCGAACGGGTCTCCGGAAGACGGTTGTTGTCCGCTTATCAGCCGGGCTTCCTCGGCCCCGACGCGCTCGCGTTCTGTCGAGATGCTGAACGCGAACAGGATAAGCGCAATATGCCGAAGCGGCAACACGCCTAAGGTGTTGCTGAGACCCCCGCGGTAGTCGTGCACCAGCACGTAGCCAAATAAGATTTCTGAAATGTAGAAGGCAACAGCCCCGAGCAGGATCGTGACGCTTGCGCCCGCGCCGATCGTGGCGACCCCGAAGACCGTCATGGCCGTGAGCACCAGACCGAACCCGACCATGGCGATTTCCATCTCGACGGAGGCGTCTTGATGCAACCAGGCAAAAGTGGCCGCACTGATGCCCAGCACCGGAATCGCCGCGCCAATGCTCCACCCGAGCGAGAAACCGCGTATCCAGAACCCAATCAGAAAGGCCGCATGAGCCGCGAGATACGCGAGTGCCGCAATCAAGAACAAGGGGCTTCCACGGTATAGAAAAAGTTCCCCCACAAGAGCCAGGACCGTGCCGATGAAAATCGAGCGTCCATAGGGCCGCTCAAGCCCGTTACCCGCATACGCGGTAGCCACAATGACCGCGGCGACACCATACTGGAGGTAACGGGCAATGCCAAAAGCTCCGGATAGACGCAGAAGCACCAGAAGGGCCACAAGCCCCAAGGCCACTCCTGCAAACATAAACTGGCGTGAGTTGCGGCCCCAGAAGGCCATGAAATCCTTGATAGGATGACGCTTCGCCTTCTCTTTGTAGAACTCGTTGCCGTCCGTATAGGCGGGGCCGCCGTCTTTGCCCAAATTACCGCCGCACTGCATGCACAACACTTTTCCGTCCAGCGTCACCGCGTCCGCGCTCGGTTTCATGATGCCGCACGCCGCGCAGACGAATTCCTGGCCCACGACTGGGCTGGCTTCCGCGCCCGTCGTTTCACCAAGCACACCGAGCCCGCTCAACCCAGAGAGATCGCCAAGGTCACCGAGCAAATCGGAGGTTCCACTCATGTCGGACAACGAATCGGCCAGATTGCTCTTCAGGCCGAGGTCGCTCGTCAAGTCCAAATTGAGACTCGAGCCGGAACTCGCCCCCGGACTTTGGGCCGCGGGTTGCTGTCCTGCGTATTGTGGCTGCGCTCTTGGAGCCGCCCCTTGGAACAGGTGGGGCGCAACCTTCTGGGCCGCGACCCAGCTCTGGAGCCCTTCGCGCCAGACCAACGTCGTCGGGGTGATCTTCCCTTGCTGAGCCAGCAGCCCCATCTGGCGGCCGTCCAGCGGACCAACCTGTTTGTTCCCTTCTGCGTAATACCAGTCCATTGTACCCTCTCGATTGGCTCATGGCGCGCGGGGTTGCGCCACGGCCGACTGCGCTGGTGCCGCGCCGGCTTTTCTGTTGGACCATGAATGCGGTTGTTATCCCCGCGCGGCCAGCACGTCCTTTTCATACTGCTTCACAGCGTTGAGCCAAGCGCCCCCCGCCGGGACCTCCGATTTTCTGCAATAGTAGTTCCATACCGCTCCATAGGGCAGGGTTTTCAATTCCTCGAGCAGCGCAAGCCGGGCGGTATAGTCGCCTTCGGCTTCCAGTTCGACCAGTTTGGCCGACGGTTCCAGCATGGCGATAAGCAGCCCCTTGAGCATGGCCCGGGTGCCCGTGACCCAGGCCGCCACCCGGTTGATGCTGGCATCGAAGAAATCCAGACCAATGTGAACCCGGTCAAGAAACCCGTGCCGGACAATCTCCTCGGCAATGGCTCGTAAATCGTCTGAGAGAACCACCACATGATCGCTGTCCCACCGGACCCCCCGGCTCACGTGCAACAGGATTTGGTCAAGATACAACATCACCGAGGAAATCTTGTCGGCAATGCCTTCCGTGGGGTGAAAATGGCCCGCATCCAGACACAACAGCTTGTTGTTCTTAATGGCATAGCCCATGTAGAACTCGTGAGAGCCCACCACATAGCTCTCGGACCCGATCCCGAAGAGCTTCGACTCGACGGCATCGAGGTTGTGTTCCGTTGGAATGGGCAGCCCGAACACGGTGTCCAGGGATTCTTTCAGCAGCGCGCGAGGCGTAAACCGATCGGCCGGAATGTCCTTAAATCCATCGGGTATCCAGACGTTGGTAACACACGGCGTTCCCAGTTCCTGGCCAATATGCGCGCCGATCGTACGGCAGGCAATACAATGCTCGATCCAGAATCTCCGTATGCCGTCGTCGCGATGCGACAACGTGAACCCATCGTCGGCCATTGGATGGGCGAAACACGTGGGGTTGAAGTCCATGCCCAGGCCGTTAGCTTTGGCCCAGTCAATCCATCCCTGAAAATGCTCGGGCTGCAATTCATTGCGATCGACTTTCGTGCCACCGGTCTCGGCATACATGGCGTGAAGGTTAAGCCGGTGTTTACCGGGAATGAGACTCAGCGCTTTTTCGGCATCCTGGCGCAACTCATCGGGCGTGCGTGCCCTGCCCGGATAGTTGCCCGTCGCCTGGATCCCTCCTCCCGAGGCCGACTCGACATGCTCGAACCCGCCCACATCGTCGCCCTGCCAACAATGCAGCGACACTGGAATAGCGGCCAGACGCTCGAGGGCTTTCGCCGTATCTACCCCATATTGGGCATACACCTCCTGCGCATTAAAATAGGCTTGTTCGATGAGTGCTTCGTCCGCATGTGGAAACATGACACCGATCCCTTCTATGTGCCCTGACGTGATTCATCCCTTCCGCGCGTGCGTAGTTGCATTATACAGGAACCGTGCGTATCGTCGGCAAACGGCGGGTAAACGCCGAATCGTGGATAGGCACGAGCAAAAGCGGAGGCAGCGGCATGTGGTGCCTGCACCCTGATTGCGGCTTGCCTTTCGCGCCATCGGCGCGAAACAGCGTAATCTGAAGGACAGGGGAAAGGGTTCAACAACAGCGAGCAGGGCTTCTAGTAGCCGGTCTCTGGGGGGCGGTTCACCGCGCGTCTGTATGCCGCGCGGCTATTGCCCTTGAAAACTGAGGCAGAGGCCGAATGTCCCGAGTTCACACGTCATGGGCACATCGAGCCACACCGCCTTGGACGGCGCACGCACGTCAAATTCGCCGCCATGAAGCACCACGGGCAGACTCAGCTCGAGCGTCTCCCCCACTTGCTCGGAAATGCGCGCTTTGGCTGAACCGGCGACGATGTTCGCCAGCTCCCCGATCGTGTCTGACACGGTCTCGTCCCACTCGGTGATTTCGATGCTCAGAAGGCGGCCTGCCACAGCAAGCCCGGTGTCGTAGGGAAAATGCAGGCCGGTCGTACCTTTCACGGGACCGCTGAACCCCACCAGAGCCATCATCTCGCGCGGTCGTGCCGACCCGTCGGACAGCGCCAGTCCCGTCCGTTTCGCCTCACAGCCAAGCATCATGCCGAACAGCTCGTACACCCCCTCGAGAAACGGGTTAACATATTCAGCTTTCATTTGACCAGACACGGGCATCGTCCCCCAGGAAACAACGATTGGAAGCCTTCACACGGGCAGAGCTACCGGAAACGTACCACAATTCCCGAAAATTTGTAAAGTAGGCCTCCGTTTAATCCGCATTCCGTGCATTTCGGTCGCGCCTGATGCTTCCGCCACGCCTGGAAATTCCACCTCAAGTGATTGATTATTCTTGACTTCCGTGCGCAATGTCAGGTATCCCATAGCTTTGTCGCTGTGGGGGGAACACTATTCGGATGTCCCCCGAATATGCGGCGCGCCTGCGGTGTAATGTGAACGACAATGAGGCACGGGATTTTTCGGACAGCGCCCGGGCAGTCCAGTCGAACCGAGACTCAGAGCTGGCTGGGGAATGCTCAGCACGCGAAAGGGGTATTCGTGCACTGGTACTACGTTCAAGACAATCAGCAAGCAGGACCCGTGTCGGATGCGGCTCTGTCGAACCTTGCAGTGGCGGGGGTGATCACATCCGAGACCTTGCTCTGGCGGCCGGGGATGCAGGATTGGCAGCCGGCGCGCATAGCCGCCCCCGAACTCACGGCCGCCGCCGCGCCTGACGGCTCGTCAATATACGGCACGGCGCCGCCCGAAGCCAACGCAGTGCGGTGCGCGGCCTGCGGGAATGTCTTTCCGTCCGAAGATGTGGTTTATATCGGCCAACATCCGGTCTGCGCGTCGTGCAAACATCTATATGTGCAGCGCCTTCGTGAAGGCGTGCCCGTGACGGGCAGGACCGAAGTGCAATTTGGGGGCTTCTGGCTTCGGTTCGTGGCAAAGATTGTCGACGGTATTATCCTGATGCCGGTTTCGATGGGACTCATGTTCGTCTACATGTTTCTGATGCTTGACATGAACACCTCAGACCCCGCCCCGGGGCGCATGCTCATTTCGCAGTTCCTGATAAACATTTTGATGTGGGCCGTCAATATGGCCTACGTGACGTTCTTTGTAGGCCGGTTCGCGGCCACGCCGGGAAAGATGGTCTGTGGTTTGCGCGTGGTGACCGGGGACCTCGGGAAGGTCACGTATCTTCGGGCGTTTGGCCGTTTCTGGGGGGAATTCGTCACAGGCATGACATTTACGATAGGCTATATTATCGCGGCGTTTGACAGTGAGAAGCGCGCCCTGCACGATTACATCTGCAACACACGGGTGATCCGGGTCTGAATCATGGAATCGTTATGCCCGATTCTTTGTTGACATGTCTCAGTTGCGGCTATGCGTTGCCGGCGCCGTCTGAACCGGCCACGGGCCCGCGCGAATGCATGAACTGCGACGCGTATTACGAGATCGGGATCTTCCCCGCTTTTGGCCGCCTGCCCGAGCCGGGCTCACCCGCTGAGAATGTGATCGCCGACGGCGAAAGCAGTTGCCTGTATCACCCCGCCAAAAAAGCCAGCGTCATTTGCAACGGCTGCGGAGCGTTTTTGTGCTCGCTGTGCGACATTGAACTCGATGGCCGCCACGTCTGCCCGAAATGCCTCACGCGCCCCGATGCGAAGACCGCCCAGGCCGACCCGCTGCAGCCGGAGAGCACACGCTACGACAGCATCGCATTTCATCTGGCGCTTTGGCCGTTGCTGCTGGCATTCATGTGTCTCCCGTATGTGATGCTGATTACCGCGCCCGTCGTGCTGTATCTTGCCATCCGCTATTGGAACGTATCGCGGATGCCCGATGGCAGCCCCAGCGGTTTGATGCTCGCCGCGGCACTCATCGCCGGGGCGGAACTGGTGCTCGTTGCCGCAAGCGCCGTGATATTTGCATTGGGCATTATTGCCTTGGTGAGCTTATGACCGAAGACGCGAACATGCAACAACAACGCACGGAAACGCCGTATCAGCATCTGCATGGGTCCGTGTGGCTGGGGGCCGGGCATCTGCTCTACGGAAAGCGGCAGTTGTTTTCCCAACGGCTGAAACGGTTCGATTACCGCGACATTCAAGCGCTGACCCTCCGCCAAACCCGCAATTATGTCCGGTGGCATGAGATTCTGCTCGCGTGTACTTTGCTCAGCTGGTTGACCTTAATTTGGGTCGCTTTGTATCGCCCACCCGGGTGGGTTCTGATTGTGCTCGCGTTCCCCTCCGTGGGCCTGCTTACCTTGGCTGTCATCCATCGGCGTCTGGGCCCGACCTGTGCCTGCCACATCCGCACGGCCGTCCAAGTCGAGCAATTGGACGGATTCACCCGCGTGCGCACGTCAAGGCCGCTGTTCTATCGGTTGCGTGACGAAATCGGGCGCGCGCAAGGAGTCGACTGGAACGAACCTTTGCCCGAAGCAGAGCTCGCGGCCTGGCAACCGCCCGACACTGCCGTCGAGCCTGGAAGACCCGTACTCGAGCGCCGGGTTCCTCAACACCGCGAATACAACGGCTGGGCCCATGCGCTTCTGTTCGTCGCGTTGCTCTTGGGCGGGATCGTCAACGCCCTTTTCCTGATTCAAATGGACTGGCTGGTCATGGCGCTGTCCCTGCTCGCAACGGCGCTGCTTGTCGGGGCGCTCGTGGCGGCACTGGTCATGCAGCACACACGGGACATCACCCGAGAACTCCGCGTAATGGGCTGGCTCTGCACCGCATATCTGCTTGCAAGCAATGCCGCCTCGGGTGTGATCGCTCCTGAGATATTCTTTTCGTATCTCCTGGTGATGGATGAATTCAGCGTATGGGAGCACGAGGCGTATGTGCTGTTGCTCATCGTCACGATGACCATCGAATTCCTGCTGGCGCTGCTCGGATTCTACTTTCTGTCGCGGTTCCGCGGCGGCAAGCAGAAGCTTCAAGAAGCCCGCCAGGCAACGGGCGGGGGTTCTCCGCCCGGCTTCGAGATCCCGGGCGAACAAATGGATGAGGAGCAGCCGTAGCCGATGGACGACCTGGTGCACCAACGCTGTTTCAATCACGCGAGGCGCGAGGCCGCGGCGCAGTGTCTCGAGTGCGGCCGCTTCTTCTGCCGCGAGTGCATTACTGAACACGAAGGCCGCATCACGTGTGCGTTATGCCTCGAAACCCGTCTGGCGCCCGCCGAACAGTCCGCCTCGCGCTTGGCGCTTCCGTTCGAAGGCCTTCAGCTCGCCGCCGGCATCGCCCTGACCTGGCTGCTTGTCTATGGACTCGGCCGGGCACTTGCGGCTATTCCCGCGGCATTTCACGACGGCACGCTGCTCCGGTCGTCATGGTGGGAGAACCTGTGAGACGCGACCGGCAAACAGGCATCGAGCGCCGCGGCCTCGCCCTCATCGAAGAGGCCCTGCACCTCGTGCGCACGGCCCCGCCCGCGTGCCTGCTCGCCTATTACATCGGTTCGGTCCCATTTGCCATGAGCCTGCTGTATTTCTGGGCCCACATGAGTTACAGCGCCGATGCGTACCTTTACAGCGCGCCGGGGGCGTTGTTTGTGGCCCTCATGTTCGTATGGATGAAGGCCTGGCAGGCGGTCTATGCCCGGCATCTGCTGGCGCATGTCCGCGATGAGCCTTCGCCGCAATGGACCTTCCACCGCGTGATGCAACTCACCGCCTCGCAGGCGTTCATTCATGCCGTGGGATTCCTTGCGTTGATTCCCGCGCTCATTCTGGTGCTTCCGTTCCTCTATGTCTACGGATTCCTCCAAAACGCGACGATTCTGGGCGGCGACGGCCGCCCCGGCCTCGCCGCGCTGGGGGCGCGCGCCTGGGAACATGCAAAACTCTGGCCGCAGCAGAGCGTTTTCGTCATCTGGCTATTAAGCCCCGTGCTGGTGGTGCTCGGGCTTCTGCTCTATCTGGTGGTGATGCCGGTTCTCACGGCAACCGTTCCCGAAGCGGGGAGCCTTTTGTATGGTCTCCTGTTTCGTCTCGCTTTGCTGGTACTGTGTCCGCTCGGGTTCGCGGTGACTCTCAATCTCGAGGTGCTGCTCGCGCTTATCCCCGAGTTGGGCCGCATTTTTCTGGGCATTCAGAGCATGCCGTTGCACGCGGGCCTTGTGTTTGACAGCACCCTGACCAGTGCCGCTGTCGGGGCGATGGCCTACCTGCT
>SLSB01000028.1 GCA_007130675.1 Candidatus Hydrogenedentota bacterium
CGTATCTGATGAAAAATGTGGCGGCTCTGCCGTCCCTTCGGGACTCGGATTCTTGTGTGGATGCCCGTTCCCCGGGTTGCCACCCGGGGCTAATGTATGACGTGCCTGCGGCACTTTCAACCACGAACGGCAACGGCAGTTGAACCTACAAAAAGGCAGTTCCAGCCTGCAAACTTCATTATGTTAGCGCTTATGGGGCGTTGCCCTGGGCTGGCATAGCCGGCCCTTTCAGGGCCACAAAACAAACGCGAAGATACACCAGCCTTTGCAAACGAATCCAGACATGGACCATATCACCTGGCTGAGTTCCTGACAAAGGGAACGCTCGATGGGGTCAGTCCCGCGTTTTCGAAGGGCTCCGCGCCCATCATGCAGTGCGAGCCATATTGGGACGAACGGCAGTGGCGCGCCGGACTGTCTTGATACCGTGAATGCAGGGTTGCTTCAGAGCGCCTGCGAAAAAGAATTCCCGTCACTTCTTCACGAGCGCCTTGCCTTCGTGGAGATGAATCCAGCGGCTGGCCTGTTCGGCAAGGTATTCTTCGTGAGTGACCATGACGAGGGTGACATTGTTGCGCGCGTTTAGATCGTAAAGCAGCTCGAGGATGCCCGCACCGGTGCGCTCGTCAAGATTGCCGGTGGGCTCGTCAGCCAGTATCACGCTGGGCTCGTTGTAGAGCGCTCGGGCAATGGCCACGCGCTGCTGCTCGCCTCCGCTGAGTTGCCCGGGCTTGTGCGTCATGCGCTCGCTGAGACCGACCGTCTCGAGCAGTTCCTCGGCGCGCGGCTGGCACTGCGACCGATGTTTGCCTCGGCTCAACGCGGGCATCATGACGTTCTCGAGGGCCGTGAACTCGGGCAGCAGGTGGTAAAACTGGAAGACGAACCCGATCTCTTCATTGCGGATGCGATTGATCGCCATTCGCCCCGTCTTGCGCAACGATACCCCCCGGAAAAGCACCTCGCCGCCCGTGGGCCGGTCGAGCGTGCCCACGATGTGCAGCAACGTGCTCTTTCCGACGCCGGACGGCCCGGTAATGACCATCAGATCGCCGTCATGCACAGACAGGTCGATACCGTCGAGAATGCGAAGCTCGCGACTGCCGTCGTGGTACGTCTTCTTCAGCTCACGGCACTCGATGACCGGCGTCTTTGTCTCGATGCTACTCATACCGCAACGCATCCACGGGGTCGAGGCGTGAAGCGCTCCACGCCGGATAGATGGTCGACAGGAACGTCAGGATGATCGCGCATATCGTGACCCACATTACGTCCATATACTGAATCGCCACGGGAATGCGATCGAAATAGTAAATCTGTGAGTCGAAGAGATTGACCCCCAGCAGTCCCGCTACAAAATTGGCGACGGCATTCAGGTTGTGGGCCAGCGTAATGCCCAGCACGAGGCCCACGAGCGTACCCGACACGCCGATATACAGTCCCTCGAGCATAAACAGCCGCAGGACCGAGCCGCTGCTCACGCCGATGGTCCGCAGGATGCCGATGTCCCGCCGTTTTTCCATGACCACCATGATAAGGGTGCTGGTAATGTTGAACGCGGCCACCAGAATAATGAACAGCAGGATGATGAACATCACGGCTTTTTCGGTCTTCAGAGCGTCGAAGAAAGCCTGTTGACTCTCGTACCAGGTGACGGCGGTATAGTGCGGCAAGTGCGTCTTGATGCGCTCGGCGACCTGTTGGGCATTGAAAGGATCGTCGAGGCGCAACTGGATGCCGTCGACGCCTTCGTTGCCCGTGATTCGCTTCGCGGTATCGAGGTTGATAAAGCCGTAGACCGTATCGAATTCATGCATCTTGGCCTGCGAAATGCCGCTGACGGTCACGAGCATCTCGGTCGGGCGGCTGGTGTACGTGCCGCCTCGTATTTGGGGAGTCATGATGATGAGCGGCGTGTCGATGTAGGCGCCGAGTTTGGTGGCGAGAATATAGCCCAGCACGATCTCTTTGTCTTCGGGCAGTTCACCGGCGCCGTGGGTCCGTCCTTCTTCGCGCGTGAGGTTCTGCTCGAGCTGGGTCACTTCGCTGGCCTTCTCCGGGTCGACCCCGATCACATAAGCAAACTCAATGATCTGCGAACCGTCTGCTCTGCGCAGGGTCTTGAGCAGCGACAGCACCTCGATAAACGGGCTGGTTCCCTCGACCTCCGGACACAGCGCCCTGATCTCCGCCTCGAGTGTGCCGGGGTCGAGAATCTCGCCGCGGTCCCATTTCATCACGGTCAGGTGGGCGCGGTTGCCGATGATGGCCGCGCGCAGTTCGTTGTCGAAGCCGGTCATCACGCTCATGACCACGATCAGCGCCATGACGCCCACGCTCACGCCCGCCACTGAAATCAGTGTGATCAGGCTGACGAAACGGTTCTTGCGCTTCCCGCGCAAATACCGGCCCGCTATGAACGCCTCAAACCGCATAACTCTTGATTGCGGCGAAGAACGCCGCTTCTACTCCTCGATAGTCCGCAACTGCGGGAAAAAAATCACCTCGCGAATCGAGGCGCTGTCTGTCAAAAGCATGACCAGACGATCAATGCCGATACCGAGGCCCGCCGCCGGGGGCATGCCCAACTCGAGAGCCGTGACAAAGTCTTCGTCGAGATACTGCGCCTCATCGTCGCCCGCCTCGCGCTGGCGAAGCTGCGCCATGAACCGCTCGCGCTGGTCAATGGGATCATTCAGCTCGCTGAAAGCGTTGCCCAGCTCCATCGAGGCGGCGAACGGCTGAAACCGCTCGGTCAGCGCGGGGTTGCCGCGCTTCTTCTTGGCCAGCGGCGAAAGCGCGATGGGATAGTCATAAAGAAACGTCGGTTGAACCAGATGCGGCTGAACTCTCTCCGACATCACCTCGTCAACGATTTTGCCGTAGCCCATATGGTCTTCAATAACGCAGCCGATGCTTTCGGCGAGAGCGGCCGCGGCATCTCGGTCATTATTGTGGGGCTCGAGATCGATGCCCGCATATTCACGAATCGCATCAAACAAGGTCAGCCGCTTCCAGGGCCGCGTCATGTCGATGGTCTGTCCCTGATACTCGAATATTGTACTGCCGGTGACTGCCTGTGCGATGTCGCCAAGCATCTCCTCGGTGTCATCCATCAATCCTATATAATCCTGATAGGCTGCGTAGAGTTCCATAGTCGTGAACTCGGGGTTGTGCTGCGTATCCACGCCTTCATTGCGGAAACACCGGTTGATCTCGAAGACCTTCTCGAATCCGCCAACAAGCAGGCGCTTGAGATGCAGCTCGGGAGCGACCCGCAGGTAGAAATCGCGATCGAACGCGTTGTGATGGGTGATAAACGGCCGCGCCGTGGCCCCGCCAGGGATGTGGTGCAGCATCGGCGTCTCCACCTCGAGGAAGCCCCTGCTGGCCAACCACTGACGCATGGTCTGGATGATGGCAATCCGGCTGCGGAACGTATCCAGCACCGCGGGGTTCGCGACCATATCCAGGTAGCGCTGCCGGTACCGGGTCTCGACATCCGTGAGGCCGTGCCATTTCTCGGGCAGCGGCCGAAGCGATTTCGTCAACAGCGTGTATTCCCGTGCGCGGACGGTTACCTCCCCACGGCGCGTACGGAACACGTGGCCCTCGATCCCGATAAAATCGCCGATATCCAAGTCTTTGATGTGGGCATAGGCATCTTCGCCGAGGTCGTCCTTACGGAAAAACACCTGCATGCGGTCCGATTCGTCGCGCACATCGGCAAACGACACTTTGCCCTGGCCGCGCAGTGCCATCATCCGACCCGCAACAGTCACCGGCACTTCGACATCCTCGGGAGCTGCGGCCCCCTTCTCCGCCGCTTCGAACGCCGCACGGGCCTCGGCGACCGAACACGAACGCGCAAAGGTATATTTGAACGGGTCGTCGCCCCGGTCGCGAAACCGCTCCATCTTCTGGATGCGGTTCTGGATCAACTCCTGCTCGGTCGAATGATGTTCCCCTGTCATAATCCTTTTCCTGATGCGGCGCGCAAAAACCACGCGGCCTAGTTGCTCTTCTGGCGTTGCAGATTCCACTTGAGGTACGCCGCGACCAACGCATCGAGGTCGCCATCCAACACCCCATCCACATTGCCTATCTGGAGATCGGTCCGGTGGTCCTTGACCATCTGGTAGGGATGCAGGACATAACTGCGGATCTGGCTGCCCCACGCGACATCCTGTTGGTCGTCGCGGTGAGCCATGGCTTCCTCTTCCTTCTTCTTCATTTCGATATCGTAAAGCTTGGCCTTGAGCATCTGGAGAGCCGTCGCCCGGTTGCGGTGTTGCGAACGCTCGATCTGACAGGCCACAACGATGCCCGTGGGCAAATGCGTCAGGCGCACGGCCGAACTGGTCTTGTTCACCTTTTGCCCACCAGGCCCGCTCGAACGAAACACATCCATCTTGAGTTCGTCGTCTTTCACTTCAATATCGACTTCGTCCTCGATTTCAGGAACGACCTCAATCGCAGCAAACGAGGTGTGCCGGCGGCTGTTCGCATCGAAGGGAGAAATGCGCACCAAGCGGTGAACCCCCTCCTCCGACTTGAGTTTTCCGTAAGCGAACGGCCCCTCGACCCGCAGTGTTGCACTCTTCAACCCCGCCTCATCCCCGGGGATGTAGTCCGCCAGCTCGACGTCGAATTCCTGGCGTTCGCAATAGCGCACGATCATGCGGTAGAGCATCGAGGCCCAGTCACACGATTCCGTACCCCCCGCACCGGGATGAATGTTGACCAGCGCGGGTTTCGTGTCACGCGGGTCCATAAACAGGCTGGTCAACTCGAGCGCGTCAAGCCTTCTTGAAAGGTCGCGCTCCAGCTCCTCGATCTCCTCGCGCAGCGAGTCATCTGCCTCTGCTTCGCCCAACTCGACCAAAACGCGCGCGTCCTCGAGCTCACTCTGTAGCGCGTCGGGCGCTTCGACCAGGGACTTCTGGTTCTTGAGCTGCTGCACAATCTTCTGGGCTTTGTCCGGGTCGTCCCAGAAACCCGGTTCAGCCATCTGCCGCTCGAGTTGCTCGATCTTCGCGTTGGCCGCGTCTACATTCAGGCATTTGCGCAGCTCCTCCAAACGCGCCGCGTATTCGGCGAGTTCCGCTGCTTCTTCCTCGTACATTCGCGTATTCCTTGTATGTGCCGGCGTGGCAATCCGACAGACGTCAGCCGCCCGAAAGCGGCGTCATAAGATAATATAGAACCGGGGCGGCAAACAGAAAACCGTCCGTGCGATCCAGCACTCCCCCATGACCAGGGAAAAAATTGCCCGAATCCTTAACGCCGGCATCGCGTTTCAGGCACGATTCGGTCAAGTCACCGATCTGCGCGACAATAGACACCACTGCCCCGGCATGCACATAACGCCACAGGGGCCAGGCCGGCAGGGCGGTCATCCCGGCATGCTCGCTGAGATACCACAGAGCCGCCGCTCCCGCGATGGCCCCCGCCAGCCCGGCCGCCGCGCCTTCCCAACTCTTGTTCGGGCTTACCTTGGGCGCCATCTTGTGTTTGCCGATGGCCGAGCCGACAAAGAACGCGGCTGTATCCGTGAGAATCACCGTCACGAACAAGGTCATGACCAGACCCCGTCCAAGCACCGGCACACTCTGCATCAACGGGATATGCGCCCCGAACCAGCCGATATAGAACACGCCAAACACCGTGCTCGAGAGCCCAGCCACCGAGTGCACGCCCCGCACAATGTGCAGCGCCGAAACCAGCACGCACCCGCCAAACAGCGCGAAATTGGTGGTCATGGGATCGCCGAGATGCCCGCTCATCGCCACGACGGTACCCGCGAGAATTCCACCAATAGTCTCGGGAGAAATCTTTCTCGCGCGCACAATGGCGTAATATTCATAAAGACCGACCGCGCTCAACCCCCCGACAAACAGCGTGAACAGCAGGCGCAGGCCAGGGGTCCAGATAAGTATCATGAACACCGTGAGCACGACAATCCCGGTCACGATTCGCATCCACAGCTTGCTGCCTTGCGCCATGCGTCACCGCCCTCCAAACCGCCGTTGCCGCCTCTGGTAGCGCGCGATCGCCTCGCGCAGGTGGCGTTTCCGGAAATCCGGCCACAGCAATGCCATCGACACGATCTCGGCGTACGATACCTGCCAAAGCATAAAATTGCTGAGTCGGTTCTCGCCGCTGGTGCGTATCAGCAGGTCCACATCCGGCAATTCGGGTACATACAACCGCCGGGCAAACGCTTCTGGGTCGATATCCTCGGGCCGCAACGCGCCTGCCGCGACTTCAAACGCAAGCTGGCGCGCCGCATCGGCGATCTCGGCCCGGCCGCCGTAATTGATGCCGACATTCACCACCATGCTTCTATTGTCCCGGGTACGCTCCTCACAGTGTTCAAGGTCAGACCGCACCCGCTCGGGCAAGCCATCGCGGCGCCCCATGATGGTCACCCGGATGTCCTCTTTGTGAATATTCTCGAGTTCGAGCCGCACATACTTGCTCAGCAATCCGAAAAGCGCGTTGATCTCGGTTTTCGACCGCCGCCAGTTCTCCGTCGAGAACGCATAGAGCGACAGCACCTTGACACGGCGCAGTTCCCGGCAGCCCTCGATGGCCGCGCGCACGCTGCGCGCCCCGGCTTCGTGGCCCTCGGCGTGAGACACCCCGCGCTTCTCGGCCCACCGCCCGTTGCCATCCATGATGATGGCGATGTGCCGCGGCAGCCGTGTCATGTCCAATTCTGGCTTCATGCCCATATCATTTCCCGAGCACCCGGCGTCCGCGCCGTGGCTCAAAACAGAACCGCGGAGAGGCGGGGCAGCCCAACTCTCCGCGGTAAGCTTGCGTTCAGTTGCGGGGGCGCCGCATTAAGACTACACTTCCATGATCTCGGCCTCTTTGGCCTTGAACACTTCGTCAACCTTCTCGACGTGCTCGTCGGTAATCTTCTGAATCTGGTCCGAAAGCTTATGCGCGTCATCCTCGGGAATATCGCCGTCTTTCTGGCGCTTCTTGACTTCATCAATGACAGAACGCCGGACATTGCGGATGGCCACACGCGTTTCTTCGGCGAATTTACCGACCAGTTTCACAAGTTCTTTGCGACGCTCTTCAGTCAGTTGCGGTATGGGAATGCGGACAACATGGCCGTCGTTGCTGGGCGTCAAATTGAGCGGAGAAGCCAGTATCGCTTTCTCGATGACCCCGATCTGCGACTTGTCCCACGGGGTAACCAGCAGCAGGCGCGGCTCGGGCGCGGCAATATTCGCCATCTGATTCAACTTCATCTTCGCGCCGTAGGCCTCGACCTCGATCGCATCCAACAGCGCGACGGACGCCCGCCCTGTCCGGATGCTCGACAACTCATGGGCGAAGGCCTCGATACTCTTGTCCATTTTGGCCTGGGCTTCTTTTTCCAGCGCATGTGGCATGTGTCAATCTCCTTTCACGAGAGTCCCTATCGGCTTGCCTTGCAACGCTTTGATAATACTGCCCGGTTTGGTGAGATTAAAGACCAGGATGGGAAGGTTGTTTTCCCTGCATAACGAGATGGCCGTGGCATCCATAACGCGCAGATTACGCGAGAGCGCCTCGGTGTACGAAAGCTCTCGATACAGTGTTGCCGACGGGACTTTCACGGGGTCCGCATCGTAAACGCCGTCCACCTTTGTGGCCTTGAACAA
>SLSB01000268.1 GCA_007130675.1 Candidatus Hydrogenedentota bacterium
AACGGCAACCGGTACAATTCGGTGTCGTATGCGCGCACCAGGAGCCGGCATAGCGACATCCCGAAAGGAATGCCGCAGACAAGCCCCACGGCCGAGAGCATGAAGTTCTCTTTGTATACGATGGCGCCCACCTCGGCCTTCGAGAAACCCATCACGCGCAACGACGCCAACTCGCGTTTGCGTTCCTCGAGGGACACGATCGTTGCATTATAGATGATCGCAAATGCGATGATTCCCGAGAATGCCAGCAAGAACGCGTTCATAATAGCCATCGAATCCTGCAATTCCCGCGTGATGTTCTCGAGCATGTCTTCTTTGAGTTCGACCGCCGCAACGCCCCGGACATCCTTGAGTTCCTTTGAGAAGTCCCGCGCCTCGCCCGCGTGCGTCTGCAGCAGGACCGTATTCAGCGCGAACGGTTCATCAACCAGCCGGCTCAACGCATGGATGTTCATGTACGCCGATGCGCCGAGATACTGCGAGACCACCTGCCGGACGGCCACCTCGCGCTCTTTCTCGACCAGCCCCCGCATCGGTTCAAGCGTGAGCGTATCGCCCGGCCCCACGCCGAGATCCCTGGCCAGCCGATCAGACAACACGAGACCGCCCGGCCCCACGCTGACAGGCCGCCCCTCGAGGTCCAGCAGACGGTACAGCCGTGCATCATCGGGGATGCCGATAATGGCGGTCTCTTTCTCGCGCCATGCGGATTTCATGCGGAACGGATACTGGAGCATGGGTTCGGCGGTCCGCACCTGCGCGTACCGGCGCAAGTCGCGAAGGGCCGTTTGGTCCATTTCCTTCTGCAGGGCGACGCGCACATCCTCGCGCTGGGTCTCGGTGAACTGAAAATCGATCATGTACTCCATGGCATCCATGGTGAAGAACCCAACGATCATGATGCCCGAGGAAACCATGACCCCGAACGCTGAAATGAGCGCCCGGACGCGGTATCGCGAGACGTTGCGCACGATCATCTTCCAGGTGAACGGCAGCCGCGACCATAATGCCTGAATCCGCTCGAAGATCGTCCGGCTTCCGTATTTAGGCGGCGGCGTGCGCATGGCTTGAGCGGGCTGGATGCGGGCCGCGCGGCGTGCGGCCGACAGCGCCCCCGCAAGCGCAAACGCAACGCTGATGCCCATCGAACGCGCGAGAATGTCAGGATAAATGCGCGAGCGAAGCAACGGAAATGCGAAGAAACGCACGTAGATCCGGATCATGGCGTTGGCCAGCCACTGGCCCGCCACGAATCCGCCCAGGCACCCGATAACAGCGAGAATGAGCGCAAATTGGATGTAATACCCCGAGACGTCCCAATTCGAATAGCCGTAGGCCTTGAGCAATCCGATCTCGGTGCGTTCATTGCGCACCATCCGGTTGAGCAGCACCAGCAGGATCAGCGCGGCGATGCCCAGGAAGATTGCCGGCGTGATTTGCGCTGACACCTCGAGGCCTCTCAGTTCATCCTCGAGAAACCGGGCCGAAATCTGGTCATCGCGGTCGAGTCTGGCGTACACCCCGTACGAATCGAGCACAGTTTCGGCCCGATCAAGCACTGTCTGGAGCGGTATCGAGCCGTCTACCGTGCCCACGATCTCGTTGCAGGCGGCGTGCATATCGAACGCGTACTCGGCGAAACTCTGCGAGACCCAGAGTATGCCGAACCGCTCGGGACTGGGCACCAGTTCCTGGGCGCTGCGGATCATGTACACATACTCCGGCGACAGGCCCAACCCGACGACGCGCAACGTGTGTTTGCTATCCTCGATCGTGGCCTCGATGGTGTCGCCCAACTCGAGTTCGTTCGCCTCGGCGAAAGGCTCGCTGAGAATCACCTCGTTCATCGCGCCCCGTTCGAAGTAGCGGCCCGCCATGAGCGCGACGTCGTTGAGCACGGGCTCGGGGCTGTCCGGCATCGAGATGATCCGGCCCGTGCGCGGCTCTTCCTGCCCCGGCACATCGAGCTTGACGTCATTCACAATGCGGCCGCGCACCTCGCGCACGCTATCAAGCGCCTGGACCCTGTACACCGCCGTCAATGGCGCCCGCTCGAGCATGATGAAAAAATCAGCGAACCGGTAGGCGTCGTAATACGTGTCGCGCGTGAGCACGAGGTTGCGATGGGCAGACGCGAGGGTGATGAACGTGGCGGTGCCGCATGTGATCACGGCCGCGATCGCCAGGGTCTGGCCCCAGTTCGTGCGCAGATGCCGGAACAGTTTCTTATGCAGCACATTCACGGTGCGTCACCAATCGAGTTCGCCCGGGGCGGCCCGCTGTTCGTTTTCGATGATCTCGCGCACGTGCCCGTCCATCATGCGGACAACCCGGTGCGCCATTTTGCCGATGGCCGCGTTGTGGGTGATCACGATCACGGTGGTGCCGGTCTCGTTGTTGATGCGCTCGAGCACCTCGAGCACCACCTTGCCCGTCTGGAAATCCAGCGCCCCGGTGGGCTCGTCACATAGAAGTATCTCGGGCTGTTTGGCGACCGCCCGGGCAATCGCCACGCGCTGCTGTTCGCCCCCCGACAACTGCGACGGGAAATGGTCGCGCCGCTCATCGAGCCCCACCAGTCCCAGTGCTTCACGCGCATCCATCGGGTTGTCCGAGATCTCGGTGGCCATTTCGACGTTCTCGCGCGCCGTGAGATTGGGCATCAGGTTGTAAAACTGAAACACAAAACCGACGTGCCGCCGCCGGTACCGCGTGAGCTGCGATTCGCTGTACCCGCTGAGGTCCTCGTCCTTGAAGAAGACCCTGCCCGCGGTGGCGCTGTCAATCCCGCCGATGATGTTGAGCAGCGTGCTTTTCCCCGAGCCGCTGGGGCCCAGGATCACGAGGAACTCGCCGCCGACAACCTCGAGCGACACATCCCGCAGGGCATGAACCGTGATCTCGCCCATCGGGTAGTTCTTCTTGAGGTCCTCGACCCGGAATATTGCCCCATTGTGCGCCGTGGTCGTCATCGCTGTCCTCTCACCCCGTGTCTTTGCGTAGAATACCCCACAACTCGCCGATTATTCACGCTGGTATAGCGCAGGCGTGGTAGCGCAGGCGTCTCGCCTGCATCTGGATGTTGTAGGACCGCCGCCCCCGCCGGTCATCCCATCGAGGCCCCAGTGTGCGCGAAACGGAGGGCGGGGTTTCCAGCCCGCCCTTGAATCGCTGGCGGATGCAATCCGCCCTCCGGGTTAATTCAGGGGAAACATGAGATAGAATAGCGGCACAGATCGCCGGTGCGGTTGCTGATACGGAGAATAAGGAAGGCGGCCCTGCCGGCCGCCGTTATTCACGGGCGGGCCAGGAGCCCCACCCTCCGTTCCCGGCCGACCCGGGATCGCCGAGACGCCTGCGCTACACCCATGATGCTTCGTAAAGGGCCTTGCGTAGGGTGTTGACAAAACGTCGACTTGGTGATAGATTTATGGATGGGTAGCACTAACATGGGAAATAGATGCGGTCCGCGGCACGCCGTGTATGGCCTGGGGGTGAAGCGGCCGTTAACCGAAGAGGAGGGGCGTCAGGCAGGGTTTGTACTCCATTTCGTGATGTCCGCACAACGCAGGGGCGTTCGTGCAGTGATTAAGTCATATGACGCAAATGGAAGGATAGTTACCATGAGAAAACGTGGTTTTACCCTGATCGAGTTGCTGGTGGTCATTGCGATTATCGGCATTCTTGCAGCGATTCTATTGCCGGCGCTTGCCCGCGCCCGCGAAGCGGCCCGCCGCGCAGCCTGCGCAAACAATCTCAAGCAGATGGGTTTGATCTTCAAGATGTTTGCCAACGAAAGCCCGGGCGAGAAATTCCCTTCGTATAAGAAGATCTTCCCGCCGCGGTGTCACCACCCAGAACCGCCGCAGCGGCAGGCCAATATCCGCAACCGGTTCTTCGATGGTCCGAGCGTGTACCCGGAGTACATGACCGATGCGAACATCATCATTTGCCCGTCCGACCCCGATGGCCAGCAATTGGCTGACGAATATTTCTTCATGCCTGACGGCTCCACGGATCCGTGTCGGTTCTGGGAAGTTTCGTATGAGTATCTCGGTTGGGCCCTCATGCCGGGGCAAGTCTTCGATGGTGGTGAATCGGAATCGATTCTAAACCACCCCGATGACAGTGAGATCATCGCAAGGTTAAATCTGCCGCTTCTTCTGGATGGATGGCTTGCCACGCTGGAAGGTGACAAGGCCGCATACGAGGCCGGAAATCTCCCCGAGAAAGACTTGTACGAGAGAGATTTCAGCTTCGATGCCTTTGGCGGCATTCCCGCGGGCACGGTTTACCGGCTGCGCGAGGGCATCGAGCGGTTCTTCATCACCGACATCAATAACCCGGCCGCCGGCGCCGTCGCCCAAAGTGAAGTCGTGGTGATGTGGGACCAAGTGTGGGGACCCGCTGTCGTGCCGGGTGACGGGGGCGCGTATTCCGCCTTCAACCATGTGCCCGGCGGAGGCAACGTCTTGTTCATGGATGGCCATGTCGAGTTTCTGCGGTATCCGGGCAAGTGGCCGGTCTGTAAGGGGTATGTGCTGCTCATGGACCTCATGGCATCAGCTGTTGTAGGACCGTAGATTAGCCAGTGATTCACGTTCCCGCTCCGTGCTCTCGGAGCCGGAGGATAGAAAAGCCTTAAGAGCAGGGCGCATGGGATGCTTTCCCGTGCGCCCGCCCTCCATTTTTGCACATTTTCTTGTTGTAGCGCAGGCGTCTCGCCTGCTCCGGATGTTGTAGGACCGGCGCCCTCGGCGGTCAGCCCGTCCAGTCCCCAGTGTGCGCGAAACGGAGGGCGGGGTTTCCAGCCCGCCCTTGAATCGCTGGCGGATGCAATCCGCCCACCGTTATTCTATGATGTGTAGCGCAGGCGTCTCGCCTGCATCTTCCGGCAGATCAAACTTGCAGGCGAGACGCCTGCGCTACAAATCCAAACTTGCAGGCGAGAGGCCTGCGCTACAAATCCAAACTTGCAGGCGAGAGGCCTGCGCTACGCGCTGACGTTTCGTCAAGGGTATTGACAAACTGTGGACTTAGTAATAGGCTTATATCGAAGACCATACGGACCGGCGAAGCACGGGTGGTGTATCGACGGGTGGCTCCGGCGATGGGTCCGCATGGCCAGGTGGGGAAAAGAGGAGGTGCATCGGCGCATGTTGGTACTCCATCGGCGTTTTCTGAGGAAGACTCCCGTGATTTGTACAAATTACGTTACCTTAACAGAAGGAATTGAGACATGAAGAAACGTGGCTTCACTCTGATCGAGCTGCTGGTGGTCATCGCGATCATCGGCATTCTGGCTGCGATTCTGCTGCCCGCGCTTGCCCGCGCCCGCGAAGCGGCCCGCCGCGCAAGCTGCGCCAACAACCTCAAACAGTTTGGTTTGGTGTTCAAGATGTACGCAAACGAGGCCCCAAGTGAGAAATTCCCCAGCCTGATTAAGCACAATCCAAACCCGAACACGTATGGTGCTGCCGGCCCTTGTGGGCAAGCGAACGGTGTTCGAGCCATGAACCAGTATTTCAATGGCCCGGCCGTGTATCCCGAGTATCTGACGGACGCAACCATCCAGTTTTGCCCTTCGGATCCGGACGTTGACAGCGTTATTACCACCAATCGATGGCAAAATGATAACGGCTCGTGGGAGCCTTGCCATTTCTCTGAGGTCTCCTATACCTACTATGGCTACGCCCTGATGGAAAAGGACATTCTTCTGTCCGGTGTAGGCGAGAATAGGATTCCTGCGGACGTCGACATGCTTGGTTTCGGTGTGGCCATGCTTGCCGAATTCACAGCAGCGGCAGGCCAACCCTATGGCCAGCGGTTCGAGAGCGATGTTTCCTTCGACGACACCACCATCTACCGTCTTCGCGAGGGTATCGAGCGGTTCTTCATCACGGACATCAACAATCCGGCAGCTGGCGCGATGGCACAGAGCGAAGTGCCTGTCATGTGGGATACTATCTGGGCACCCTCGGTGGCCGACGGCATCAATTTTAGCTATTTCAGCCACATTCCTGGCGGCGGCAACGTTCTATACATGGATGGCCATGTCGAGTTTATCCGCTACCCGGGCAAGTGGCCTGTGTCCACGACCATGCCGACAATGATGGATCTGTTCTTCAACCTTTAGTCCGGTCTTTGGATAAGGGCGCTGACGTCCGGGTGTAAGTCTGTCTCGCAGTTTCACGTGATGTAGACGAAAACCCGCTACCGGGCGCATGGGATGCTCTCCCATGCGCCCGTTCTTTACAAAGCTGTTTTCTTGGGCTATGAATGGGTTATTGATATTATTGTGACTTCGCGTCATGGGTTGACGGGAAGTCAACCCGATGATACACTGCACCCACGTTGGCGTTGCGAAGCTAGGCCGTGCGCATCGGCGGGGGGCTTTGGGGCTGGCCGCCAGTGCCCGGATGACGAGGAGGTGGATCAGGCAGGATACATACTCCATCGCGTTGTGTTGTGTGCCGCATGACGCGGAAAGATTCAGCAAGTAGCGTAATTCTCCAAACGAAAGAAAAGGAATTCAGGCATGAAGAAACGTGGTTTTACCCTGATCGAGCTGCTCGTCGTGATTGCTATCATCGGCATTCTGGCGGCGATTCTGCTGCCGGCGCTTGCCCGCGCCCGCGAAGCGGCCCGACGCGCAGCATGCGCCAACAACCTCAAACAGTTTGGCCTGGTGTTCAAGATGTTCGCCAACGAAAGCCGGGGCGAGACCTGGCCCAGCATGATCAAACACAATCCGAATCCGAGAACGTATGGCGCTCACGGTCCCTGTGGCCAGCCGAACGGCGCCCACACTATCAATACGTATTTCAACGGTCCTTCGCTGTATCCCGAGTATCTGACGGACGCCACCATCCAGTTCTGCCCTTCGGATCCGAGCGTGGACAATGTCATTACCACCAACCAGTGGCAATACGAGGACGGCTCGTGGGAGCCGTGCCATTTCTCTGAGGTTTCTTACACCTACTATGGCTACGCCATACTGGAAGAACATGTGCTTGCGTCTGGAGTCGGCGAGAATCGCGTCCCTGCGGATATCGATATGGAATACGCACTGGCCATGTTGGAGGAATTCCAAGACGCGGTAGACCAACCCTATGAGCAGCGGTTCGAGGGCGATGTTTCCTTCGGCGATACGACCATCTACCGTCTTCGCGAGGGTATCGAGCGGTTTTTTATCACGGACATCAACAATCCGGCCGCTGGCGCGATGGCGCAGAGCGAAGTGCCTGTCATGTGGGACACCATCTGGACTCCGTCGCATCATGACGGAATTGAGTTTGCCTACTTCAGCCATGTCCCTGGTGGCGGCAACGTTCTCTTCATGGATGGCCATGTCGAGTTCATTCGCTATCCGGGCACGTGGCCTGTGTCTACGACCATGCCCCAGATGATGGACTTGTTCGATAGCCTGTAATCCCGTGATGGGAGGAGGGCGCTGGTGTGTGCCAACCGGGCGCATGGGAGATGATCCCATGCGCCCGGTTTTTGCATGTTGTCTTGCTGTAGCGCAGGCGTCTCGCCTGCAAGTGAATGTTGTAGGACCGGCGCCCTCGGCGGTCATCCCATCGAGGCCCCAGTGTGCGCGAAACGGAGGGCGGGGTTTCCAGCCCGCCC
>SLSB01000631.1 GCA_007130675.1 Candidatus Hydrogenedentota bacterium
CTCTTAATCCCAAGGTCGGGGGTTCGATTCCCTCGCGGCCCACCAACAATACCAAGGACTTACGCAGATCAAGCGTGGGTCCTTTTTCTGTTGGGGTTCCACCGGGGTTCCAGGAAGCTTGGTTTTGGGGCCTTTTTGACCCGTTTCGTGATGCCTCAATATGAGCCCGCACCTATAGTAACTGCGCTCCGAACGCCTTGGGAGATTATGGGCAGGGTTGTAGAAGTAGAACAGACTGTGGCTCCGGCACGCGTAAGATGAGAATCTGCGCCATTCCGATGGCAGCTTCAACCAAGGGCCGTTAAAAGGCTCGTCGAGGGCTTCTAGCCGCAGTTCCAGGCGATGTAGAGTCCGGACACCATCTGATTGGTTATGGAAGCCATCGACCACGCTGAGGGTTTGGGGAGCAAGCCGCAACTGAATGCTATCGCGGCGCGGGCCGATGAATTGTCTAATATGCGGGAAGTATACCCCAACAGGGACGCCATCTCGCACTTGGCTGAGGCCGTTAAACATCTGGGAGCGTACAAAAAGAAGCTCGTAGCGGGAGAAGGCAAGAGCTTTGAGCAATACGCCGCAAGCGGCGCTTTTTTGGCGAACCAATGCATTCTACAGTAGAATCCATAATAGAGATGTTGGTAGATGAGAGGGATACCGCCAGTTGTTCGATGCTTTGATCGCTTGATTGAAGCGGCTCAGGGCGTTGGCGACACACAAACAGGAGATTTGTTCGGTGGAGAACACGGATCAGCCCAAGAGACAACCATTCACGACATCGTGCAGCTTGTCACGGAAGCGCATCGAGACGCTGAATCAGCAACGAAAGGACAGAAGTCAGCCGATGTTGACGCGAGTCGTGGCTCACACGACGTTGATGCATTGCCTGACGACAGAGACGTTGCTGAGCAACCTGCCGAACCCGTCCCCGGAGAAGCGCAACCTGTCGTAGAAGAAGCTCCACTTGTTGCGCCGCATCAATTGTCACCAGACCCGGTAGGTGCGGCCATAGACATGAAGGAGAGGGGCATGGGCGGCCAGGGGGCGTGGGCCGGATCGATTTGCTCGCACTAAGCCGACGCAAGGGCACCCGCTGGCTGGTCGTGGAACTCAAGCGCGATCAAACTTCAGGCAGCACGGTCGGGAAAGTGCTGCGTTACATGGGCTGGGTAAAAGAGAACCTCGCACAAGAGGGGCACATGGTCGAAGGACTGATCATCGCGCACGAAGCCGATGACAAACTGCATTACGTGCTCAAGACCGTCCCCGATGTGCACCTGATGCTCGACGATGTGGAGTTTCACCTCAAAACGCCCCAACGCAGAAGCGACCGTGGAAGTTTAGAATAGCCTGCAAATGGCTGATTCTCGAGTCTTGCCGCGACGAAGACTACACCGTAACTTTCTCGGCGCTCAGGTAGGTGTGGATGGCTTCGGCGGCGCGTTTTCCGGCTCCCATGGCCTCGATGACCGTCGCTGCGCCGATGACGATGTCGCCCCCCGCGTATACGCCAGGCATGGATGTAGCGCAGGTCTTTTCATCGGCGACAATGTTGCCCCATTTGTTGAGTTTGATACCCGGGCTGTTCGAGGTGAGCAGGGGATTGGCCTTGTTGCCGAGCGCGGGGATGACCATGTCACACTCGATCTCGAATTCGGACCCGGGCACAGGCACCGGGCGTCTGCGGCCGGAGTCGTCGGGTTCGCCCAGTTCCATGCAGATGCATTCGAGACCGCGAACTTGGCCCGAGCCGTTTGCGAGGATGCGCGTCGGGTTGGTCAGCAGTTTGAACTGGATGCCTTCGTGCTCGGCGTGCTCGATTTCGGCGGCGCGGGCGGGCATTTCGGTGCGCGAGCGCCGGTACACGATGGTGACTTCCTCGGCACCGAGGCGCTTGGCGGTGCGGGCGGCATCCATCGACACGTTGCCCGCACCGATTACCGTGACTTTGCGTCCCACGTAGACCGGGGTGTCATAGTCGTCTCGATTGGCTTTCATGAGGTTGACGCGGGTGAGGAATTCGTTGGCGCTGTAGACGCCGACCAGGCTTTCGCCTTCGATGCCCAAAAATGCGGGCGCACCGGCCCCGACCGCGATAAATACGGCCTCAAATCCTTGTTCGAACAGGTCGTCAATTGAAAACACCTTGCCGACAACCATATTGAGCTCAATCTTGACTCCCAGGCTTCGCACATACTCCACCTCGCGGTCGACAATCGCCTTGGGCAGGCGAAACTCGGGAATGCCGTAGCGCAGCACGCCGCCCGTGTCGTGAAAGGCTTCGAAGATCGTGATCTCATATCCTCGTTTGGCCAAATCTCCGGCACACGTCAAGCCGCCGGGACCGCTTCCGATGACCGCCACCTTGTGCCCGTTTGATGGCGCCGGCACGGGCGCTACTGGGTCAAAGCGCGCTTCCCAGTCGGCAATGAAGCGCTCGAGCGCGCCAATGGCCACCGGGCGTTCGCCCGTCAACGTGCAGACGGCCTCACATTGGGTTTCCTGCGGGCACACGCGCCCACAAATCGCGGGAAGGTTGTTCTTGTCTTTGAGTATGCGCGCCGCGCGCGCGAAATCGTTGTCCTGGATGGCCGCGATAAAGCCGGGAATGTCGATCTCGACCGGACAGCCGCTGATGCATTGGGGATTGGCGCACAGGCGGCACCGCAGGGCCTCTTTGCGGGCTCCCTCGAAGGTCAGTCCGATGGCCACTTCATCGAAGCGGCCCTCGCCGTCGGCCAGACGCGCGAGGCTTTCGGCCACAAACAGTGCCGTGCTTCTGTCAAACGACTCAACGGGAACAGGGCCGGGCGACGTTTCGAGTTCCAGGCGCGTTACGGCACGCTGCCGTTCGAGGCGGCAATCATGTTCGATACCGGCCGGTTGCTGGAGGGCCACCGTTTCGGTGTCGCGGTAGGTGGCCTGCCGTTTGAGCAATTCGTCAAAGTCCACGCTGGCCCCGTCAAATTCCGGTCCATCCACACAGGCGTATTTCACTTCGTCCCCGACCGTCACCCGGCACCCGCCGCACATGCCGGTGCCATCGACCATGATGGGGTTGAGGCTTACGACCACATGCACCCCGTGGCGCTTGCAGACATCTGCGACCGCTTTCATGTGGGGCACGGGTCCAATTGCGATGACTTCGTCGAAGTTTTCGCCATCCTGGATGAGCTGTTCGACGAGATCTGCCGCGAATCCATGATGGCCGAAGGAACCGTCATCCGTGCTGTACAACACCTTCTCGCTGACCGCTTCCATCCGGTCCTGCCAGAAGAGAAGCGGTTTACTTCGCGCGCCCATGATCGAGATTACACGGTTGCCAGCTCCATGGTGGGCTTTGGTTTGCGGATACATCGGGGCAACACCTACGCCGCCCGCCACGCAACACACGGTCTTGCCCGGGCCGGCAATTTCCCGGTCCTTACCGAGAGGGCCAACAACATCCAAGAATGTATCGCCTTCCTCCATCGCTCCGAGCTGCAGCGTGCCTTTTCCGATCTCTTGTAGCACCAGCATGATAACCCCGCGCTCGGGGTCGCTGTCCGCGATTGTCAGCGGGATGCGTTCGCCGAGTGCGTGGCCGCGAACCAGTACAAAGTTCCCGGGTTTGGCTTTGCGCGCAATATACGGCGCCTCGACCTCGAATTCCTTGATTTTGTCAGCGAGAACTGCCTTTTTCCGGATTCTGAACATGGTTATCCTCATCTTGATTCGCGGCTGCCCCCTGTCGATACGCCGCATTCCAATGGGATGACACACTGCGTTGCGTTGGCGCTTGTTGCCGCCAAGCTTGCGTATGTCATACCAGAAGTGCCCCGATTGTACCCTGCGCACGGCCTTGTATCAAACTGGAGGCGCAAATGGCAATGGTCTGAATGGGGGCGGCGCTGGAAGCTCATGCGGAAGAGTTGCTGGCCGTCGATCCACCACAATGTTTGCCTGGGCGGATGCTGGTACAGATGATCGCGACTCCGATGATCGACTGGACTACACTCATGTGGTGCCCCCACGTAAACGGTCCCCACAACACAGAATCCGTGCGGAAAAACTCGAGTCCGAAACGAATGACGCCGTAGCCCACAAGCAATACGGCCAACCGGAAACCCGGCGTTAGACACCGGCCGCCAAGCCTTGATTCCGCGGCCAGCATCCCCACGAACAGGCCCAGATGTACTGCCATATCGCACATGGACCAAACGCTCAGGAATGACGTGAAGTGCGAAGCGCCAACCACGAAAAACGCCCGCGCGACCAACCCTCCGAGCAGGATTCCCGGTACGAATGCGTCAAGCAGCGGCAGCATCCTGCGCCGCGCGACAGGCGCAGCGGCCGCCGCGCCCAACAGGACACCCCAATAGCCGCCGAAGGATCCAAAAGACACGGCGCGGTGCACGGCGAGAGGTTCCGGCCGGTTGAGGACGTCAAGGGTTCCGGGTATGCCGTAGAGGGCCGCTCCCGCGACCCCGCAGAAGCTTACCCATGCCAGGAGCGCCAGTGTGGCTCTCCGCTTCATTCCCACATCGCGCCGCAACCGCGGATACGAGGCGAAAAGGAACACGCACAACGCACCTGCCAGGAGAAGCCCCTCGGGGGTGAACACTATCGAGCCTATGCGAAGGGACAATACATGAATCTCCTCGCGCGCCAGAAACTCTCCGTTGCACACGCATTCATCGCGCGGCCCGGCGCTCGGGTTGGTTTTGATATGCACCGGGCGGGCAGACCGATTGGTGTCCGCCCGCCCGATGCCGAATCGCGTTTATTCAACGGCGAATGCACTCAGTGCTGTTTGTGATGGCCATGCTTTTTCGGGCGGCGCTTGCTGTCGGCGTGTCTTGCCGCGCCCAGCGCGAACGCCAGCAGCACCGCGAACGCCAGCCAGTGCCATTTGCCGCCAGCGGCATGGACATCCACCGCGCCCAGACCGCCCAAGTGTATGCGCACATCGCGGCCCAATTGCACCACACCGCTGTGGTTTACTTCGAATTCGAGCCACATTGCTCCGTCTTGGTGAACGGTCCGCAGCGAGCCGGGCACAAGCCATCCGGTGACCCGGTCGCACAGGTACCAGCCCGCATGGTCTGCAGATTCGCTGTAGTAATAGAGGTCGACGTCCGCTGGATTGACCCCCTCGGGCACAGGCAACTGCACGCGTATCGGTTCGGCAAACACGCCCCCGGGCCCGATGCGGTACACCGGCGACGCTGCTCCGGCAAGGATCTCCGGCAGCGCGGCCACCTCTGGCGCTTCCGTCACCACCGGGTCACTTTCCGTATCGAGGCTGCCTGTCTTGGCGTCATCCACCACGAACCAAGCGGTCACGGGGCCTACCGGCTCATCGTTCTCGGTCAGCGCGCCGACTGTCACGGCGAACTCGACACCCGCCGGAATGTCGCCGGGCACGGTCACAATGACCCAGCCGTCGCAACCGTCCGTCGGGTCGGTTACGCGCCACCAGGCATACCGGGTCTCTTGGTATTCGCCGGACTCGAGCACCGCCCACACCGATTCGGGCATGATTGGCTCGTCAGCCGTCAACCGTAGCGCGGCCTCGGCGCCGACAGCCAACACGCCGGGCGCGTCTTCCGTCTCCGGCGCCGGTAGCACCCATTCTTTCACATCCAATTGCAGTGTCTTAAGACCCGAGCCGTGCCCGCCGGAACCCGGGCGTGTCGGCGGATCATCATCGTCGTCATCATCATCATCGTCGGGAACCGTCACATCCACTCGAGTCGAGGCCTCGACCTGCGGCGTTTTTTCTTCCCGGTTGCCGACGTTATCGGTGGCCACCGAGTAGAAGTCGTAGGTATGCCCATCCTCGCCGGAGAATACGGCGGAGGTTTGGCTGGTACCCGATAGCCATGGGCTCCAGGAACCACTGTTCCTGCGTACGTAGATGTCATAGGCGCCAACACCGGATCCGCGCTCATCGTCCGCACCGGTCCACGAGACGGTGAATTGTTCGCTTGGCGTTACCCCTGCCAGCGGGTTCACACTGCTGGTGGGCGGCAGGCCGTCAAACGTGACCAGGGCCTCGAGGTCGGGGCTGGTGCCCTGGGAGGGATCGAGCGGGTCGATCTGGTTGGTGGCAATTTCGAGGTCGAAATCGAAGCGAATGTAGGCCACGTTGCGGATTTCCGTGCCGCTGGGCAGACCGGGTTTCGGCCGGACCCTGTACGACACGAACCCTTGGCCGCGCCCGGTTCCATTCTCAGGCGGCAGGAATCCCGCGTCGATATCCTGAGGCGGAAGTCCGGTATTGGGGTCAATCGAGGAGAAGTTGACATAGAATGTATCACCCTGCAACCACGCCTCGATATGCACCTCGATCTCGAAGTCGTAATCATCGTCGTCATAGGCGTAATCGACCACATCCTCGAAATACTGTTGGCCCGGTGGCACGGGGACAACGATGTTGCCGAAGCCAATCTGGGTCAACTCGAAGGTAGTGAGATCGAGGTTTTCGGACAGCGGGTCCCGGATGGTTACGAACTGGGCCGGCGCGGTGGCCGTCTCGAGGTTTTCATAATCGACACGATAGGTGAGTTGGCTCTCTGAAACCAGGTAGTTGCCCGGGCCGTGACCAGCCGGTCCCAGTTTCTGATTCGGGTCAAAGGCCCCCGCGCTGCCGGACGCGCCCCCGCCAAGCATCATAAATAACAGCATGAAAGGCGGTATGGGCGACTGATTCAACGCGCAAAACGAGCCGATTCCTGCACTGATGGCCGCGCTCTTTCCAAACCCCCGGGCAGCAGGCACGGCATTCCTGCGGGGGCTTATCCTGTTGTTTCTATCCGGCTTCAACAGGGAATTTGCCGCACCGGGATTATGCGTGAAGGGTTTGGTGAGCTGGTCCTGGTACGAGACCGGGCTGCCGCCGTCGCCGAATCTGCTGGCTTCCGCCAGGGATTGTGTGCCCTTGTAGGCGCCATATGCGCCATAGGCAGTGACGCCGGCCCCGACGGCAATGATCACGGGGTTCGCCGTCGCTGCGCCCGCCGCCATAATCTTACCCCCGAGGGCCATCGTGGAAACGCTGCTCGCGACGTTCGCGGTCGCCGCCACGGCCGCGCATGTGCTGAGCCCCATGGGATCGATGAGCGATACCGGGTTGTTGAGGGCGTACCGGTAGAGGTTGGGGTCGCCGCCGGCCAGCCCGATGGGATCAGGAGCGGTGAACCGCCCGAGCACGGGGTGGTAGGGCCTGGCCCGCATGTGGTGCAAGCCGGTGGGATCCGTCATGACGCCCAATTCTCCCACGAATTGGAAGGGGTTGGGTACGCTTTGGCTCCGGTGAAGCACGCCGCCGAAGGGCCGGTATGCATACGTGTTGACTGCCGCGCCCGCGTCGTTGGTCAGTTCGCTGACGCTCCCGATTCCGTCAAAGGTGTAGTAGTGGGGTTTGCCGCCGGGACCTTGACGGCTGACCAGGCCCTGACCGTGCGTGTAACGCGCGATAAGGCTCCCGGCGTCGTCATACTCGCCGACCACGTTGCCGAAACCGGCGGGATCCTTTACATAATGCGTCATGGCGCCGTTCTCGGCGATGGCCACGCGGTTGCCCAGCGCGTCGTAGCTGTACTCCCAGTCATCGCCGCCGCGCGCC
>SLSB01000664.1 GCA_007130675.1 Candidatus Hydrogenedentota bacterium
CATATGTTATCCCGATGTTCACCCGGATGATCGCTGCTTGCGGCTATGCTTCACTCTTACTCATTTGCGTATATTCGCGTGCATTCGCGGTTTCACCGCTCCGGCTGATAACCAGCCATCACTCAACGCTTTGGCCGCGCCTTGGTGGGCTCGCCCTGGGGCTCGTCCCGTATGACGCGAGGCCGAAACAACAACGGCGCAGGAAATCCGCGCGTTTTTGAACTCAACCTCCCGCATCCGATGGAGTTGTATACCTGCTTATTTTTTACATTTATCCAAAATACTCTATTGACACGCGGGCTACTTTGCCGTAACCTACACTCAGCTCCCCAGATGGCGTAAAGGGGGCGTTCAGATCAGGGTGCGGTTTCGCGCCTTCAGGTGCGTCAGGATCGGGGCAGAAGCGGTGCGCGCACGGCGCCCGCAACCTGGGGAGGAGTGTGCAATGAATGCCAAGTCGATGTGGGTTTGGGCTATCGGTGTCTTTGTGATTGCGGCCGCGGCTCATGGAGGGATTCTTGACCGGGTGAGGGATGCGGCGAGGGAAGCCGTCCAGGAAGTGACAGGAGAGAAGGCGGAAGCCCCTGCCGCACCGGCCGGGCCGGGTCAAGTTCCAGCGGGTTCCGCCGCCTCTGGGGGTGGCAGCCATCCGGGACCAAGTGCCGAGCGGCGCGAGTATTACCCGAGTGTGTCGTATGCCACATTGCTGAATGGGGTTACGGTGCATTACCGGCACCACAAGTTTGCGCTGAACAACATTCAGGCCACGTTCATCGAAGAGGGAGCGACGGGGTACATCATTCTCCGCACGGCTGACGGGACCGAGTTGTACCGGTACGATTTTCGCGCACAGCCTGTCAGCAAGCCCTACACCTTGCTCGAGCTCATGGGCACGTTCGATTTGCGGAAGGGCGAGCAGCTCAGCGGAGGGGGCATGCAGGTGGACCTTGATGGTCCTGGCGCGTATGTGCTGGACTTCTACCTGCCCGCGGAGCATTTCTACACCTTTCCCTTCACGGTGGACGTTATCGGGAGCGACGATCCGTTCGCAGGGGACAATTGGTGGGTGACTTCGGGCGACTGGTTCGACTGGGGCTACCTCATGATCACCGACGCAGACCCCGAGAAAAACCTCAGTTGGAGAATGTGGCTGCGCCGCACAGACAAGGGCACGACGACGCGACTGAAAGAAGATGCCAAGGTACGCGTCGAAATCCGAGGCCCCGGGGGCTTGGTGTGTGTGTCACGCGATGCAACGCGCTCGATCGGACCTGACTGGAATCGCTGGGACTTCGACATGGCGCACCCCACCGAGGGCACGACCACGTGGGGCGAGTATTTCAAGGCGAAGAATCTGCTTGCCAACGACGGCGAGTACACGCTGACCGTCATGAAGAACGACACCTTGTATGGTGCATGGAAGTTTTCGGTCGCGGAAGGTAGACTCCAGCACAAAGGCCGCACGCTTCGTGCCGAAACGGATCCGTTGCGCTTCATCGAAGGGGGCCGCGTCGCCTGGTGGTACTGCCGGGAGTAACGCCGTCGCGCTCAGAGCGGCGGCGGGATGCCCGGTTTGGGTTAACGGAGAATAAAGGGGAACTCTGATATGAGAACATTCGTCTGCAGTGTCTTTGTAGCCGCACTATGTCTGTCGGCAACGGCGCAGGACCAAGCCAAGGCCCGCGAGGATTGGAAACGCCTGGATGAGCTTCATCAGGTCTTCAATACCTACTTCGTCTCCGAATACAACCAAAGCGACAAAGGCGCGGAGTTTATTCAGGTCTGGAAGGAGTGGAGCGCCGAAGCGCCGGATTTCGTCGCGTATTTCGCGCAGACCTACGGCGCGACGTCCCAAGAGGTCTTTGGGGCCTTTGACGGACTCGAGCCGCTCGATGGCGTGATCAACTACCCGATGCCTCTCGCCACCAGCATGTACGAGATTGATTTCGACACCCTGCAGACGCAGGTCGGTCAGTGGCTTGTGAACACTGGCGACAAACACATGTCGGATCATGAACGCATGACAGGAGACGAGCTGCGGGATCTCGAGAGAAAGATGCAGTTCGCCGAGAGGGCACTCGAGGCGTACCGAGGGGCAGTCGAGGTGAATCCCGAAGGCGACTATGCCGAGCACATCGCGAAAGCGGAGCAGGCCTTGAAGGATGCGCGGGCAGCTTGGGAAAAGAACCTCGACGCGGTCGAATGGCCGGGTCATAACGCTGATTTCGAAGGACCGGGCGATCCCGATACCCTGGCTGCCGCCGCCCTGAAATTCCTCGAGAAGCTGCGGGATGAGGGCAGGAGTTGGACCAAACCCGAGTATGACGATGAGCACATCCCGTTGGCGGCATGCGTGATTGCAGATATGTGGGGCGTTGAGAAGACTGCCCCCTTGACTCAAGAACCCACACAGTTTCGCCTGAAGGTGCTGGTAGCCTTTCGTGGCGAGAAGGATCCGGACCTCGTCTATTGCTACCCGATGTTCTTCTACACCAAGGAAGAGCGTGGAGTAGAGAAGGCTCCGCCATTCTACTACTGCAATTCGCAGCAGTATGCGTCGTTCCGAATGCCGATGGCCAAATTGGGCGAAGGCGGGGGAGTGCTGGCCGATTCCGCCCCCGCAGCCGTCGCCGCGCGACGCCCGGGCCAAAGCTTGGTTGTGCGCTTACTCCTCGCCGCCGGGCTTCTCACAGCCGGCCTCGCCGCGACGTCGGGGCAGGTGCTTGCTGCCAAAGTGGCGCCTCTGGGAGGCGCTCACGCCGCACTGAAGGCCACGCGTGAGCAGGTAGGCTGGGGCGTACTGGTCATTGGCGCCCTTGCGTTGTTCCTTTCGCTTGTTCGTTTGGCGATATTCCGAGATCTGCTCCCCCAGGCAGCGGCGATATGCCTTGGTCTCGCATTGCTCTCCAAAGGTGTTCCTGCTCAAGGGGAGGCGCCTGAAGGACAAGAACAGCCCGCCCAAAGCGAGTCGCCGTTGTCAAAGGCTGCTTCCGCGCTGGCGCCGTTTGAGAAGGAACTGGGCCTCGCCGCGCTTGTGCTTGGCATCCTTCATCTCCTCGCGGGAGGGTTTCCGTTTATCTGATCCCGAGACCGTAAACAGCCATACGCCGCCGATGAAAACTCGTCGGCGGCGTGCCTTTTTCCATCGTCTTGCGTTATGCTTCTGCACAGAGAACCGTTGGACTGGGCCGCCAGACTGGCGCAATGCTACCACCAGGAAGAAACGATGAAAGAAATCGCCGTACGTACGACCAATCACACACAATTCGTAAACATAGACCGCGAGGTCGAGAAAGCCATCGCGGAGAGTGGCGTCAAAGATGGGATTTGCCATGTCTTCGTCCCGCACACCACCGCGGGCGTCACCATCAATGAAAACGCCGACCCGGATGTGACCGCCGACATCATCCACGCGCTCGAGCGCACGGTTCCGTGGAAAGGCAACTACGCCCACTCGGAAGGCAACGCCGCGGCGCACGTCAAAGCGAGCATGATGGGATTCAGTCAGACCGTGCCCATTCGGAGCGGCAGACTCGCATTCGGCACGTGGCAGTCCCTCTACTTCTGCGAATTCGACGGCCCACGCACCCGCAAGATCTGGATCCAGTGCATTCCCGCATGAAACTTCGGCAAGAGGGACTATTCCTGGTCTCGCATACTGTTTTCGTTAACCGGAAGAAGAGGGAAACCGCATGAGAATGCATCTTCTGGTCCTGTCATTGCTTATCCCAGCAATTGCAGCAGGTCTTACGCAACATGACTCGAGTCAGCAACCGCGGGATGACAAGAAGGCCTTCGAGAAGTTTCTTGCCGAGCCGTTCTTGCTTGGCGCTCACCGGGGCGGGGCGTTTGTCTGGCCCGAGAACACGCTGGTGGCGTTCAAGGAGGCCGCCGCGGCCTATCCGGGCATCCTTCTCGAGGCCGACGCGCGCCTGACCGCCGACAGGCATGTCATCTTGCTGCATGATGATACCGTCAACCGCACCACCAATGGCAGAGGCCGGCCTGAGGAAATGACCCTCGCGGAATTGAAGGCCCTCGATGCGGCCTACAACTTCACGCTCGATGGCGGTCACACGTATCCCTACCGCGGAAAGGGCGTAACCCTACCGACTCTCGATGAAGTCCTCGGCGCCTTGCCGCATGAACGGTTCCAAGTCGAGGCCAAAGGCGGTCCAGAGCTTATGGAAGCGATCGTCGAGGTGGTTCGCCGCAAGAACGCCGAACACCGGGTGCTATTGTGCTCATTCTTCCCCGAATCGATGGCCCGTTTGCGCGAGATCGCGCCCGAAATCGCCCGAACATTTGATTTCGTGACCGGCGAGGAACTCCTGCGCGCGCTTCGTGAAGGCGGTTTGGACACCTATCAGCCGCCGGACCACGTCCTCTCGGTCATGGAAGAACATCTGGCGGGATACGGCGTGAACCCGGGTGAAATCCGCGCCATTCGGGCAAGAGGTATCCCCTTTCAGATACACACGCCTAATGATGAGGCCTCATTGCGCAAGTACCTCGATTGGGGCGTCGACAGCATTCTCACCGACCGCCCCGACCTGCTGGCGGCCATCCTCGCGGAACAAAAAGACTGAGAAGATTGGTCAAGTGTTCCCGTCCCTGAAGACGGCCCCCCTCGCGACGTGTGCCGGCGATTGCCGTGGGTGCCGAAAAATCTCCTGCGACGTACAGGGCGTGTTGGACGAATGCGCGAAAGGACGGAGATGCCCCCCGGGCGCGGATCGCCCGTCGTCCCGTATTTGGCGCACTTGCTTTGCCGCGATTGCGTGTTTTGGTAGTTTTTTTCACTTGGCAGCGAGGCCGTAGACCATTATTAATAAAGGACTTACGCAGTGCCGTCGATTTCGAGCCCGTTTTTTTCGGAAGAATTGCTGGTCTTTATGCGTTCTTTTTAGTAGTATAGTGAAGGTGCAGGTTCTCTTTCTTCGCGTAGGTTGAGGAGTTTTCGTAATGGGCGAGCGGATTGAAGCAATCGTGGCGTTGACCCGAATTCGGGCGGTTGCCGCGCAGATACCTGCTCAAGCGCCGTCTCCAGCTGCGGCGCCCAACCCCGAGACGCAGCAAGCCGTCAACAACGTGGCTGCATCTCGCCCCCTGCAGGAGCTTGCTGGGTTGCGGCAGATGGCCGAGACCACCTCGGCGCGCATTACGCCCAATACTAACGCCCAGCGGGCCGATGTGGTGGGCTCGGCGATGAGCCAAGAGACAGAATCAACCGTGCCCGCTCCCAACCCGCCTGAAGCCCAACAACCTGCTGCGGATGTTGTGGCTGCAAATGAGCGCAACCGCCTTTCGTTCAACCGGGCAATTCTCGAGACCCTGCGAGGAGAATTTGAAACCGCGCGCGAAAACGTGCCCACAATCGAACAACAGTGGCAAGGTATCCGCCAGGCCTTGGCCACCCAGCGCGCCGAGCGCCAACCTGAGCGCCAAACCGAACAGACCGCGGAAGAGGAAAGTGGTGCGGTCACCGCGCCCGTCAACCGCCAGCCAAGGGCCGTCATAGAGAATGCCCTTGGCGTGTCGCCCCGGCTTGTAGATGCCTATCCTCCAGCCACTGAGATTCCAGAAGAAGGTAAAAATCCCCGCCTCAATTTTCTTGCCTGAGGTTTCCGAGGCTGCCCTGTCATTGCGGTACCATCCAAGATGCTTCGTATACGAACATTATCCTTGCGGAGCGGGCTCTTCGCGCACAAACCGCAAAGCCTTGACCTCGAGTGGGGCAAATTCAAGCGCCAGAACGCCCTCTTCAATCGGCGCCGTCCATGCATCGTCAAACACGGATACCGCGTGCATCTGTTTATCGGGAAAGCCCGCCACGCGCACGCGCACGAACTCGTTTGCCGAGTTCACGGCGAAAAGGTAACGCTCGGAACCCCAAGCCAGATTGGCGTGATTGACCGAAGGAAAACGTGCGGGCCGTTCCCCCCGCAGGGGTAGGTCGAGCGCCAGCACTGCCGGCCCGTGCACGACATCAACCGTCAGATCGTCACGCCGTTCTCCGAAAAGAAAGAGCTGGCCGAGGGCAAGATCACCGCAGATCGCGCGCGCGGCATCGAGGTACGCCTCCGCATAGGCCGCATGGGCGTCGAAATTGCCCCGCTCACGAAGGGAAAACACGACGATGCCCCTGGCCCCCGATATCAAACTCAGGTAGACGTCATGGCGGACCCATGCGGGAATCAGCTCGAGGTGTTGTTCTTCGGGTTGCTGAAACATCTCAGGCACCGCGATGGGAATCGCACTCGGATTAGCCCGCTCGATAGCCTCGAGTTCCTGTTCGAGAGTCCACCGCACCCAGATGCGCGAATCGCGCTGGCCCGAATAGTTCGTATACATCCCTTTTCCGCAGATGCACAAATGCTGAACCGTGTGCGCCAGGCCGCTTGCCGTGCGGTGGCCGGGATCATACATCCAGATGGGCCGCTCGAGGGGGTCCAGTTCGCGGATGGTCCGTGTGGCGATCTCGAGGTATTCCATCTCCCGCCTCCGCCAGTGCCGCAATTCCTCGGGCTGGAGATACCACCACGCGATCTCGGGACGGTCCACCACGGCCCGGACCTGCTCGGCGATGCCTTCCGCGATCTCATCGGGCGTTAACCTGAGGGGTTCGTCACTCGTGAACCGCATGGGCAATCCAACTTGATAAATGGCGCGGAACCCATGGGCCTGCGCATCCTCGAGGATGCGCCGGTTAAGCTCGTATTGAGGGCCAAGAAGCGGGATGCCGGAATCTCTGACGCGCTCGAAGACCGCTTGACGCGCCTCCTCACTTTCGACACTGCCGCCGGTCGAGAAAAATGAGAACGGGAATCGTCGGCCTTGCGGATATACACCTCCGGCGTCGAGTTCGTCCCATCGAGGAGACGCGGGACGGAAAAACGCGTCGATGCCGGACTCGGCGGCTGCCCCGAAGGCACAGAGCACCATCAACACACCCAAAAACGCGCTGGCGCCGGTCACAGGGGTGTGAGCACATGCGCAACGGTCAGACCTGTGAGGACAAAATCCAGAGAAGTTCACCTTCATCGCTCCTTTCGCGAAGTTTGGGTGCAATAACTTCAATGCCGCGCGCTTTACCCATGAATCATAAACGCTCGAGAAGAAAAATTGTAGTGCGTCAGCCGACGTGCATAGCCGTCCGAGACAATGCTCGGTCAAATGGCACGGTGTCTTGGCATTACGGCCTGTTTGCTCCCAAGAAAAGGAGTGGCGGCCACGCCCATGACGTTATCGGCCAGTCTTGTGAGCACCTATCCGCGTCTTTAGACTCACGCGACCCGCGCGTCAAACGATTGTTCTTGAAATGACTCAGTATTCTCCTCCGAGTGCCGAAGGCACGCTATAGCGTAGCTCCGGGTGGCAACCCCATAAGCGCTCACATAGGGAAGTTTGCCGGCTGGGAATGCCTCTTCTGGGCTCAACTGCCTTTCCCGTTCATGGTTCTAAGTGCCGTAGGCACGATAGAAAAAAGGGGTTCAGGGCTCGCACCAAGCACATGAGTCCCGGCAGGGACGGCAGAAGACCATCCAGTACGATCCGTATCTGACGAAAAATGTGGCGGCTCTGCCGTCC
>SLSB01000438.1 GCA_007130675.1 Candidatus Hydrogenedentota bacterium
CAACGCAGAGGCGCTGAGATCGCAGAGGCTCGCGGAGAAGACCCGCGCCTCTCGCGTCCTTTCTGTACGGCCTTCAAAATCTAAGGAGCGCGCAACTCGATCCAGATGCCGTAATTCAGCGATGGATCATCCGGCGGCACGGGTATCTCGATGCGATAGGTGTCGATGCCCAACTCCGCAAACATCGCCTCGAGCGACGCAGCTTCGGCTTCGCGGTCATACACCATCCTCTCGCCTTGTTGCTCGCGGATTGCCTGGGCTGTCTCGACCGGCATGTCCCGCGCCATGCCCCGGCCGATATACGCCACGCCGCCCGGTTTCAACACGCGCATGATCTCGCTGAAGCCCAGCGCCTTGTCATCCCAGAAATGGTAACTGCCGCGCGATACGATGATGTCGGCGTAATTGTCGCGAAAGGGCAGCGCCTGTGCATCGGCAAAGATGGCGCTTACCCGATGGCCGAACCCCCTTTTCTCGGCCTCGGCAAAGAAGATCGGGAAGAAATGCGGATTGATGTCGGCATTGATCCAATGCAGATTCGTGCGCGCGCACAATTCAAATATCAGCGTGCCCGGACCGCTGCCCAAGTCAATGCCGATGCCGGTCTCCATATCGTCGAGGTTGTAATCGGCCACCAATTGTTCGGCCAGCGGGGCATACACGGGCGCGAGCACGCTACCGGCTGATTGGGTCATGCGTTGGGCCGCCTCTTCGGTGAAGCGCTCATGGTCCGGGGTCAGCAACGGAGCGGCCACCACGGAAATCGCGAGGACGACGGCAAGCACGAGCGGGACGAGTTTCCCGCGCCGCCGATGCGAATTGCCCGCGTCCGTCCTGCGTTGCTTCTCGTTGTACATAGACCGGAAACCACCGACAGATTTCATGGAGAGAGCTCTCCTTTCAGGTGACATCTTGCGTACTCAAAGGTCCTGGTACCCCCATTGTAGCCTATCTGCCCACGGTTACCCGAGAGAATGAAAGAACCTCGAGGAAGGCAAGATTGTTTGTCCTATTCCTGTTCATCCCCGCAAACTCAGATGAGATTGAAGTCTTCAGTGATAATCTGCTCTCGGGGTATGCCCATGGCATCGAACTGCCCGGTGAGCGCGTCGACCATTGGGGCAGGCCCACAAAGGAAAATATTTCTCTGCTTCAGCTCACCCTGCACGCGGCCATTGATATAGTCCGCGGTGATTAGGCCCTGGCGGGAATCGATATAGAGTTCGTAATGATGCCCTCGCTCCTCGAACGCCTTAAAACCCTGAAAATGACTGAGAATAACCTCGTTCCGGATGTTCTTGTCGAAGCTTGCCTGGTCTTCGGTGACGCAGACGTAAAAGAGAGCTACGAGGGGGCTTTCCCAGGACTGCATAACTTCGGGGTGCAGTGTCTCGAGTTTCTGGCTGACTTCGTCTTCCGAAAGCCGCTCTTCGGAATGGAGAGCAACGTGCCACATGCCAATAAACGGGGTGATTCCAATGCCGCCACCGACAAAAACACAGTCCCGTTCGGCGGCCAGGAATCGTTTGCTGAAATGCCCGTACGGACCATAGACGGTAACCGGGTCATCTTTCTCGAGCAGGTCAAGGCTTCGGGTGTGGTCGCCTGTCTTTTTGATTCCAAGTTTGAAGCGGGATTTCAGGTTGTAGCCTGATGCGATGGAATAGGGATGCGGCTCCGGAGTGATTCCCTGCTTATGGATCACCAGATAAACAAACTGGCTTGGTTTGAAGTCCATCTTCTCGCCTTCAGGGGCAAGGGTGATCTCAAGTATCTCATCGCCTCTCTCGATTTCCTCGACACGGTAGCGGTAACGGGGTCCGAGAAAGCGGTACAGAAAACGGATGTACACATAGGAAACCGCTGCTATCCCCAGAATTCCGTACATCCACAAGCCCAGCAGTGGATACGCCGCGATATCCCTTTCTACGACATACACGTGGATGATTACCGCGAGCAGCACTAAACCGAAAAACTCGTGGGTCCTCTTCCAGATGTGATAGGGAATCTTGATCCATAGGGTGACCGCTATTAGCCCGAACATCAGCAAAAAGGTGGCGACACCCAGATTGTGACCAACCCAATAGCGGAATCCACCCGTGCGCAGGAACCACAGTCTTTGGAGAAAATCACTCACATCGGGAAGTTTGTGCGCGGCAAGACAGACAGGATGGACAATAATCACGTAGAATGCCCATTTTCCCAACGATTTGTGGACCTGATAGACATTGTCGAGACCGCCGAAATGGTCTTCGACTAAACGTATGCGGGTGGAGAGTAAAATGGACCAGAACATAAGAATTACGGCAGTAAGCGAAGCGGCTTTGGCCGGATATTTGAAAGGGTCGTCAAACCAGTCGTGATAATACCATTTGCTGCCGAGCCAGATGGTCAGTGTAATGGCCAGCGAGATGAGAATCGCCCGATAGTTGTGAAGTGTGCCGGATTTCTTCAGCATGATTACCGGGGCTCCTTCGTGTTCGCCAATGGCTCACATGAATAGATGGGCATCCGTCCTACTCCTCTCTCCCGAACCCGTATAAAGACCGACCGCGCTTATCAGCATACATTATGCCCATGCGGCGTTCACTGTGGAAGAAGTATTCAACACCAGTTGTTAATCAATGTGTGCATCTGCCGACCGCTCACGTGCCCCCGGGCGTCTTGGCGCAGTTTTTTGCCAAGAATACGCTGGTCGTGTAGAATGTCAACGATAAGGAGGATTGTTTCGATGCGCATATTCAAACCTGTAGCCATGGTAGTTCTTCTCGTGGCGGCTGTGGTGGCATTTGGATTCGCCGGGCAGTATGTCTTGCATGAGGGTGCCGATCCTCCACACAGAGGCTCCAGCATGCTCGATGGGTGCTGCCCCGGACATAGCACGTCGGCTTGGACCCAGCACGGCAACCATGAGGCCCATGGCGAAGCCTGCGAACTGGGTGATACGGATGTGGATACTCCCGAAGCCCAGGCGCAATAGGCCATAGCCCAATCGGAAGCGTTCAAAGAGGCGGTTCGCGAAAGCTATCCAGGACTTCCGGCGAGGTCGCGGCGAATACGGCCGTTTCTCTTACGACGCGCGAAACAGCCGGCGTGTGGCACTGCGAGCAATGCGGCGGCTGAACCAGGGCCAGAACCGTTCGAGGTAATAGATGAAGCGGGCCTCTGGCGAAACCAGCACAAGGCGCTTGTCTTTTTCGATCCCGTTCGTCACCGCCGCCGCAACGCGTTGCGGTCCATAACCGCGCGACGCGTATTTCTGCCGAAGAGTCGAGCGGACGCATTCCGCCCCAGCTCCTGCACCACGAATCCGCATGGTTTCAATGATGCCCGTATTTATCATGCCCGGACATACCGTCGACACACCCACGCCTGTTCCACGAAGGTCCTCGGCTAGCGCATGGGAATACCCAAAAACACCAAACTTTGATGCAAGATACCCTGTCACGCCGCCACTTGGCCAAAAGCCGTACATCGACACAATGTTGCAGATGTGCGCTCGCTTGCCCGCCACTGCAAGTTGCGGCAAGAAGAAGTGGCAAGTGTGAATCACCCCCAACAGGTTTACCGAAATCACCCAATCCCAATCATCGAGCGATATGTCCCGCGCTGTCCCGCACATGTAAACGCCGGCACAGTTGACAAGAATATCCGCGCCGCCCATCCGCTCGGATACCGACTCGGCGAAATGTCTTATCTGTTCGCGATCCGCTATGTCCGTGGGTTCCGCGAACACATCGTGCCCCGCCTGGCGCAGCTCGTTGCACAGCCGCTCCAGTGCAGGCGCATCCACGTCGCATAGCGCCAGACGGCTGCCGCGCCGCGCCAGGGCACGGGCCACTTCTCGGCCTATGCCGCCCGCGGCGCCGGTCACGACCGCGGTTGCGCCCTGTATAATCATGGGGGCTGCTCCGCAGGTTCGGGTTCGAGAGTTTAGTGCAACACGTCTTTCATATAGCCCAGAAGCCAGGCGAATACGGTGTTGGCGGGGTGCTCTCCGGGATATCGGATAAACTTGACGTGTCCATCCATGTAAAGGACATTCGCTCCGCCGGGGATGTGGTTGAAATCGTCCGTGATTGTCGTTACCTGGTCGTGCATCACCACGAGTTCGCTCTGGGCCTGTGCAGACGCCGCAGGATTGTTGATGTCGGTGATAAAGAAGCGTTCAATGCCTTCACGGAAGCGGTAGGCAATCTTGCCGCCGGCCTCGATGTCTCGGTCAAACTTGGCGACTTGCTGTTCGACAGTGCTCCCAGGATTCGTGAACAGGTCGAGCACCTCGAAGATGAAATCGGGATCGAAGCTGTCAAACGAAGGAGCCGGAGCATTTTCATCGACACCCGGAGCCACATACAGCGTCGGCGTGATTGCCCACCCCATGTAGTTATACGAGAGATACTCCAACCGGCAAGGATTAATCCCGTTGGCCGGGTTGCCGTTGTAACTGAAACGCCCCCGTTCGATCTCGGCGCGTCCGTCCGTGTCCGACGGGCAGGCAAGAATATTCACATCGGTCAAGTATTCCGGATACACCGAGGGGCCGAAGAAAAACATCACGTGACCGTTGGGGACGTTGCATTCTTCCGTTGCCTTATTGTTCAGGTAGGGTGATACCATCGGGAACTTCTCTCCCCTTGATTCATTCGCGTACATCTTGAAGACAAGGCCCATCTGTTTCAGGTTGTTGGCGCAGGCCGCCCGTCGGGCCGCCTCGCGCGCACGCGCCAGGGCCGGCAGCAGAATCGCCGCAAGAATACCGATAATCGCGATTACAACCAGCAATTCAATCAGCGTAAACCCTTTCTTTCGCATAGCCAGTCACTCCTCCTCGTTTGGGCGGTCTATTCGTCACACCCGATGAATACCAAGCCACGCTCTCCCAATGGATTGTCTCCGCGTGCTATCATAATAAAAAGGGGGCGAATGCGGCTAGTATAAAGGACGGTGGATTTTTGTATGAAACCTGATGAACTATTGCGGCCCGATTTCACCGTGCCCAACTATCATCAGCAACTCACCGCAACCCGGCCCATTCAGGTCTACACCTATTTCTGGGGCACGATGCCCGCCTCGGGAATTCCTCCGCGTGCGCCCGCGACCCCGCCCTCCGCTCCGGTGCACGTCTTTGAAGGGGCGACGCGCCTGGTGCCGCACGACCACGAGCATTGCGAGTTTGCCCTGGTGCTCTCCGGCAGAGCCGTGCATCGCACGTCTCAGAACAGCCGCCCTATTCAGGAAGGTTCGGTGATTATCGTTGCGCCGAGCGATGTGCACGCACTCGAAAACATCCGCCAACTGTGGCTCGTGAACTGCACCTACCTTACGGAATACCTGTTCTACGAGCCGCGGGAAATCCTTTCGGTTGATGGTCTCGCGCCGCTGTTCTTTCACGGCGCCATCGTCGGCGGCGGCACGCGGGCCCAAGTTCCGCAGTGGAACATATCCCGACGGCTGCTCGAGAAGTGCATCCTCGAGTTGCAAGACATAGCCGCCGAACGCGCCCGCCCTGATGCCTCTCCGGTATTCATGCGGAGAACCCTCGAGAAACTCATGCTCCTTCTTCATCGCTCCCATGCAGAATCCGAAGAGCCGCCCCATATCCCCGTTGACGCGAAGATACGTCAGGTGGTCGAGGTCATCGAAGAAACCATCGAGTCGGGCGAGCCATTCAGCGCTGCGGGCCTTGCCCTCGAGATGGGGTTGTCACGCGACTATCTCGCCCAATGGTTCAAACGCGCCACCGGGTACACCCCCACCGGCTACTACCAGCACCGGCGTGTTCAGCAGGCGTGCCGGCTTCTCCTCGACAGATCCACCTGCCTTACCACGATCGCGCAGGAACTCGGCTATCACGACAGCGCCCACTTCTCTCGCGTCTTCAAGCAATACCGCGGCATCTCTCCAAAAACATTTCAACTGAGATATGCAGATTGACGGACCTGGCATATGTGAAAGCAACGCCGGCATAGCAGAGACCCATCCATGCACATGGATACTGGCTCCACCGGTCTATTCGGCGAAGAGCAACGTGGCGAAATCGAGCGTATAGCAGCGTTCGACCTCGAAGCCATAAGGGCGTTTTTGCATGTATCCGAGGTATCGCGGGTTGTGCCACCAGCGGTATGGCAGCTCGAAAATGTAACCCCAGTCGGACGTGCCGGCCGGGGTATTGAGGGTGCGGGCATTGGTGTGACGCGCCCAGGATTCGGGGTCGTCGAGGTAATCGCAATAGAAGTCAATGGCCTTCTCAAGCGTTCCGCCGCCGCGCGATTGCAGGTCGCGCAGCATGATGCCGTGTTTCTCAGCAATGTGGACGGCCTGTACCATTCCCTCGAGCGCCATGAGCGTGTAGGTGCCCGAGCGCTGCCTGCGCCAGAGTTCGCGCGGCAGTGCCCCATCGCCCCTGATCTGCCCGCGAATTCCGCGCCTGTAGTATTCCGCCGCACGTTTGAACAGCGCCTCGTCCTGCAGCACATGTGCCGCGCTCAATAGAAAGACCACTTGCCAATTGTGGTGGTTGTTCTTGTAGAACTCCTGATGCCCGAGATAGTCGACATAAGGCCCGAGCCATTGCTGAAAACGCGCGACCTCGTCATCGCTCAATATGTCTTCACCGCGAAGCAGATCGAACGCAAAGATAAACGCAGGAAAACTGTATGAGATGACAATCGGGGTGTCTCCGCGCCGCCACGGCGTTGGCCAATGCCACCAACGGCCGCCGTGTTTTGGAATCGTCAGGTTGTCGACCCAGGCGTACAGGAACTCGCGCGCCTTCTCGCCGTACTGCCGATTCTCCGAGAGGGCGCAGGCCAGTGCAAGCGCGTGGGCTGTCCGCGCATCATTGCGCAACCGGCGTGTAATCCTCCGCTGCGTCTCGCGTTCCCGAGTGAAGAACCCCGGAACTTCGAGCGGCCCATGGATGGGCTCGGGGGAAGCGGCCATCATTATGTCGGCAGTGCGAATCAGATCAGCATAGGCCGGGGCAAGCACAGGATGACCCGATGCCGCTGCCCGACGGATTTCATTGAGACGCGCTCGATCAACCAGAAGATTCGGGTTCGCCCACGCTTCAGGGGCAATAGGCACATCAATGGCGGTGCCGCAACTTGACAATGCGGCTGCCAAAAACACCAGTGCAAACCCGCTCATAAGCTTTTCCACGATTGCTCCAACGCTTCTTCAAAAGCAGTGCGAACACCGAAAAGAAGATTGCGCCTATCCGGAACGCACCGCCAATGTTGCCGCCACACCCCACATGTGCATGCGTAAGCCTCAGTTCAAGTGTCTGGCGACCGAACCTTGTGCGGGCATCTATTCACCGGCCACCCAGCCGGGAGCGAAACGCGCATGCACAATCGTGTTGCCCGGTGCGGTTTGATGTGTATAGGTGGCATGGATGGTGCCGTCGCGCGTCTGGATAATGGATGGGTACGAGAAGCGGCCTTCGCCCTCAGGCGTTTGATGGAGGTGCCGCATCACCGGCCAGGTATCCCCCTCATCCTCTGACAAGGCCACGGCCAGACTGTGCCGGCCGCTTTCCGTATCGTTGTAAATGAGAATCCAGCGCCCGTCCGCCAAGG
>SLSB01000448.1 GCA_007130675.1 Candidatus Hydrogenedentota bacterium
ACAGGTCCGAAATCGAGAATCCTGCCCGTGCCCGCGGGAATACGCCAGGCATTGCGCCACTCGATGTTCTCGATCTCGGGGCGTTCATACGCCAGGTCGTCAAGCGAGAGAATGCGGCTCTCGGACGGCGAGCATCCTCCAAGCAGCAGCGCGACACATGCCGCCGCGAATATCATCACCGTACATGTCTTAAGCCAACGCATCTTGCGAGTCATATCCTTGAATAAACACCTTTTCGACCGCATCCAACTTTATAACACGGTCTTCCCAATGCAATCAAAGGAAGACTCGCGCATCGGCGCCGAATTTGGCTCCTCTGCAAGTGGAAATTTGAGGCGCTGTTCGTTAGCATTATACCTTCCCATTTGCAGGTGGCTGATGGGAACGAGCTGATAATGAGGAGCGGTAGGAAAGTATGCCGATTGTTTTCAGTCTTGACCGCGAGCGCGATTTCGCATTGTTTACGGGAAGCGGGATTCTCTGCCTGGATGATTTTATCCAAGCCTTCGATGCCTACTCGAAAGCGGGGCCTGTCAATCTTGAATTGTACGATTTACGCAAGGTCAGCGAGACGCAGCTGACAGGTGAGCAGATTCGAACGCTGGCTATGTTGGGAGCGTCGAAAAACCTCGAGCGGCTTCCGGGCAGCAAGACGGCCCTGCTGGCGGAGGCATCACCCGAGTATGGCTTGTCGCGCATGTATCAACTCCTTAGTGAACTCGAGGGAGTGGCCTGGGATGTGTCCGTGTTTCACTCACCCGAAGAGGCCTATGCCTGGCTCGGACTTTCGTACACGCCGTGATCTTTGCGTAGCTGGTGCCCGGCCCCAGCGTTGCTCGCTTGGTTCGCATGCGATGAAAGGTCATTCCGCCACCGAGGAGGAAGCATGAGGGTTTTGATAGCGATTCTTCTGCCCTTGGCGGCATTCTCGGCGGCCGCGCACGAGCAGCCGCTTCCAATTATCCCGAGACCGGTCCAGCTCGAGCGCGATACAGGGGAGTTCGTTTTTTCTGAGGGCACGGCCATACGCGCGGAGGCGGCGCTGCACTTCGAAGGCGAATACCTGAGCGACATGCTGGGGCGGGCCGCGGGTTTCGACGTGGCATTGATTGGAAACAACGCCGAAGCAGAGCCCGATCCGGATGGGATCGTCCTTGCGCTTGATGCATCGCTCGGCCATCTGGGCAAGGAAGGATACCTCCTGTCGGTCACGCCCGAACGGATAGTCATCCGTGCGGCGGCCCGCACCGGCGTGTTCTACGCCATTCAAACCTTGCGCCAATTGCTTCCGCCAGAGATCGAATCGAGCGAACCCGAGGCCGGAGCATCATGGAGCGTGCCATGCGTGCGCATCGAGGACTATCCGCGTTTCATGTGGCGGGGCTGCATGCTCGACAGCGCCCGGCATTTCCAGGACAAAGCGTTCGTGAAGCGGTTTATCGACCTGCTTGCGTACTACAAAATGAACCGGCTGCACTGGCATCTGACAGACGACCAAGGGTGGCGGATCGAGATCGAATCACGCCCGAAGCTCACCGAAGTGGGGGCGTGGCGGCCCAATGCAAATGCACGCCTGAACTATCTTCCCAAAGACCCGAGCGATCACTATGGCGGATTTCACACGCAGGATGACCTGCGCGAAATCGTCGCCTACGCGGCCGCGCGCGGCGTTACCGTCGTGCCAGAGATCGAAATGCCCGGCCATTGCCTCGCGGCCCTGATGTCGTATCCCGAACTCTCATGCACCGGGCAGCCGGAGGTGTTGGGCGACCAGTGGATCTATCCAGACGTCTTCTGTGCGGGAAACGAGGAGACCTTTGCTTTCATCGAGGAGGTGTTGGCCGAGGTCGTTGATATCTTCCCGTCGCCATGGATTCATATCGGGGGCGACGAATGCCCCAAGACCCGCTGGAAGGCCTGTTCAAAGTGCCAGGCGCGCATCCAAGCCGAGGGTCTCGCGGACGAAGACGAGCTTCAAAGCTATTTCGTGCGGCGTGTCGAGGGAATCTTGCACGCCCACGGTCGGAGCCTCATCGGGTGGGACGAGATTATCGAGGGCGGGCTGCCGCCACGGGCGATCGTCCAGTCGTGGCGCGGCATGGAAGGAGGCCTCACCGCCGCCAGCCAGGGACACGACGCGATCATGTCGCCCACAAGCCATTGTTATCTCGACTATTCGTATGACAGGACGCCGGTGTCTCAAACCTACTCATTCGAGCCTATTCCAGAAGAACTGGACCCCTCGAAGATCGGCCACATCCTCGGGGTCGAGTGTTGCATGTGGCTCGGCAACGTTTCGCGGCGACATCTCGAGGAGACCGGAGAAATCCTGCCGCCGTCAGGCATCTTCTACCAGGTCTTCCCACGCCTGATCGCCCTCTCGGAGGTCGGGTGGTCGCCAGAGGAGAGCCGCGATTGGAAAGATTTCGCGGCCCGGCTCAATAACCACGGCCGCCGCCTCGATCGCATGGAGGTAAACTTCCACCGCGACCCTGCCGTATGGCCCGAAGAATAGTCAACCAGTGCACAGCACCTGAGATGCCCGGCATGCCGCTCAGCGGCCGTGCGCCTTGGCGCGAGGCATAAACAAGTCAGGCAGTTGACCCTGAATAGGGCAGTTCACAGCAACATCGCTACCGGGATCGCTATCGGGACCGAAATCGGGACCAAACGGACATGGGGATTAGCCAGGGGCACCTGTTCTGCCTGGTTTCGTGCGTGAGAGACGGCGTCAGTCCCTTCTGAACTGCCTTTTTCGCGTTCAATGCTGACCCTGTCCAAATCTTGATCATATCGAGGCGCATGTCAGCAACCTCAAAACTCGTCGGTTTGGTAAGGAAGGGGCTCCCAGACGTATAGGATGGCCGGATGGGTCCCGCGGCGCACAGTAAGTTCATCACCTTTGCGCAGGCTGAAGTATTCTTCAGCGCTGTCGAATGCCAAAACGGCGGGGCCGCGCGTGATCAGCACACGAAAAACGGTGCTGTCAGGCACGATCACATGCGAGGTGTAGTGACTGGTCGCCTTGATCGCAACGCCGATTCCGTCGTGAAACACACCGCGCGTGATCTGGTTGAAATACGCCGTGCTCCCGAATGGCGTGCTGATCACGAAACCGTCGCCGATAATTTCGGTATCGCTGTCAAACGGACGGTCATCCAGCCAGAGTTTAAATCGGACCGCCGAGTTGATCCGGCCCATATGCACGTTGACTTCGTTCATGGCCGAGATGTAGCAAAAGGGGTCTTTGTCAGTGCCGTGGCGCACGGCGCAGTCGAGCTTAATGAACTCCATCCGCGTCAGAGCACCTTCCGCAAGCCGTTGAATGACCGCCTCGGGAGAATGCGGAATGCACCGGTGACCGCGCCGGCTATTGCGGATAGGCACCTTCGGGATTCCCGGCCAACGCAGCTCCGCGGCAAGCAACGTTCCATCGCCCCCGTAGCACACCACCAGCTCAGGATGCGTTTCAACCAGCTCGAATACGTCGTATTTCTCGAGCTCGGGCCGCAGCCTTTCGGCTTCCGCACCGAACAACAGGACCTTCATGATGCCTCCGCGATCCTCCCGACGTCTCACAGTTGCCAGTAGATGGCGCTATCCTAACATGTTTGCACCCGCCTCCGCCAAGCCCGCCGGGGCTCATTGCGGACTTGCCGATGCCCGGGCAAGGCAATCTGCCGTGTGTCACATGTGGGTCTTATGAGTCCGAGGCGCCGCATGCGGCAAGATGCCGCATCTACTCTTGGTGTGTAGACCGCCGGAGCCCGCGCCACCGAAATATCGGCCACACTGCCGTGGCATGGTCTTGACCGCACCGCTCGTGCAATGGGAACGGTCCGGCGGCCGGGCACTTGCGCGGGGCATGTGAACTGAGCCGCGCAAGGAAGCAAAAAAAACAGAGAGCGCCTCTTATGAGGCGCTCTCTCGATGTGTCGCTATTGGGTTCCTAATCTTACAGCAGGAATCCGAAGATCAGGAGGAGCAGCAGCAGGATGCCGGCGATCGGCAACAGCCACCTGAGGATTCTCTGCCAGAGGCTTACGGACTGGATTTGCGCGGTGCCATTGTCAATGTTAACCACAAGCACCTTGTCCGATGCCGCATTGTAGATGGCAACATGCGTATCTTCACCGCCGAAGCCGACCGGAACGGCCGCGCCAGTGATCTGCACAATCTGGAAGCCGGTCAGGCCGCTGACGAGCAGAGCGCCCCGCCTTGCAGATGTCGGGCCAAAGGTCAGGAAGTCATCGCCAAGCAGCTCGCCGTCATCCCATGACAGCATGTCTTTTTCGGGGACTTCTTCCCCAAGCAGAGCCGACAATGCGAACGCGCGGACTTCACTGCCAGCGCCCACATACACCGTGTCACCAAGAAGCACCGCAGCGCCCAGAGGCGGAGTGTTGCCCTCAACAACCTTGGTGTAAACAGCTGCCGTATTCACGCCGACAGCAAACTGAAGGATACCCAGTTCGTTCACACCCTCGCCGGTGCGGGTAATCAAGACCCTGCTGTCTCCGAGATACTCGCCATACACGGCATCGCTGGCATCGCCAGCAACAGCGATATCACCGACAAGCACGTCTTCGGCATCAAGGTCAAAGAGCCACAGGGTGTCATCGAGTCCCACTAACGCCTGGGCATTCTCAAGAGCAGCCACGAAACCACCGGTGTCGGCGGGGATCGTTTTCGCTTCAGCTTCGGACGGCCACACCTGAGCAAAGTCATCGGCGTCTTTGTCGCCTTGGTACAGGGCACCTTCAGCGAGGACAAGGAAGTCACCATTCGCAAGGGCATCAACCCCAGCAACTTCCTCAACGTCCGGGAAGTTCGCAACCCCTAAGAAGTCCCGGGGTCTCAAATCCGCCAGCGCCACACCCGCTACGAGTGTGCACACCACACCCATCACTGCTAAAATTCGCATCGTTTTCATTGGGCATTTCCCCTTATATTTCCGAAGCTCTCGTACTTCGGCCCGCGTTTGTGGCCCCTCCCCAAAGAAGTGGCCCCTGGAAGGTGTTTACCCTCCACTACCTTTACCTATCCTACTCCATGGACTCACACATTTGCAAATGGTTTTTTGTGGAACAAGCGCCGCGCCGCTTGCTGACCCAACAGCAGAAGCGCGCACCCCATAAAGTTTGTCCGGCATTCACCTCCTTCACGCCATAGTCTTCGGGGCAAGAGCCCCGTGCACGTGACTCGCTACTTGGCCGTAACGCGGTGTGCACCATTTCCTTCCTCTGCTTATTGTGTACTATACGGCGGAGTCAACATGTTTGTCAACCAGAAATTGCTTTCCGCCGTTAATCTTCCGGTGCTAAAATGTTCCGAACCGGCACATTGCCATCTCAGGCCCCATTTGTTTGCTCAGTGCCAACCAGTCTACCCGGAAACAAACCATATGTCAATAGCCGTTTCCCGCTGTTTCTGCCAATTTGTGGGTGTTTTGATGCCTTTTCTGGATTTTTGACATGCTTTAGACCACCAATCGGAAGCTTCGTGCGGCAAATTCTCAAAAAACCCTGCAAAGTCCACTGAATGCCGTTAGAGGGCTCCTTGACAGGCGCACGTCTTTCTTGTTGTGATGAGAGCATGTGGCAGATGCGGCGGGCGCATCGCCCGCCGGAAAGGAGGCTCCCAATGCTACGACATGTTACCGCCTTGGGGTTTGCGCTTGCGTTGCTGTGTCTGGCGCATGTATGCGTGCCAGGCCTGCTGCATTCCGCGAACGCCGGAGAAGCCGATGGGTTCGCGGCGGCGCGTGAACGCATGGTCGAGCGGGATATTGCCCGTTCGAGCTGGGCGCGTGAGGGCGTGAAGGATAAGCGGGTGCTCGATGCGATGCGCGCGGTGCCCCGGCACGAATTCGTGCCGGAAGCGCGACGACACGAAGCCTATGCGGACCGCCCCCTGCCCATCGGGCACGGACAAACCATCTCGCAGCCCTATATCGTGGCCTACATGACCGAGCTGCTCAAGGCTGAGCCGGAGCACAAGGCCCTCGAGATCGGCACGGGCTCGGGCTACCAGGCCGCGGTGCTCGCCGAGATCGTTGACAAGGTCTACACAATCGAGATCATCGAGCCCCTTGCGGAACGCGGAGAAAAGGACCTGAAAGAACAGGGATACGACAACGTCGAGGTCAAACACGGCGACGGATATTTCGGCTGGCCCGAGCACGCGCCCTTTGATGTGATCATCGTGACGGCCGCCGCCAGCCACATCCCGCCGCCGCTGGTCGAGCAACTCAAACCGGGCGGGCACATGGTCATCCCCGTCGGGCCGCCGCTCCAGACCCAGCACCTCATTGTTGTCGAGAAACTCGAGGACGGCACCATTCGCCGCAAGAGCGTCATGCCGGTACGGTTTGTCCCACTGACGCGAGCCAGAGACGAAGACGAATGAGTGCACCACGGCTACCGCGTGTGCTGGGTGTGGCCATCGGGCTGATCAGCGCGGTAGGCATCGCGTATCAGATCGTGCTGATGCGGGTGCTGTCCATCGCGCAATGGCACCACTTCGCCTATATGATCATCAGTCTGGCCATGCTGGGCTTCGGCGCCAGTGGGGCCCTTCTGGCACTGTTCCGAACCCAAATAGCGCGACGCGAGCGCCCGCTGATGTGGTGGGCGGCGCTTGCGCTCTCGTGTGCGCTGCCTGCCAGTTACATCTTGAGCCAACACGTTCCGTTCGAGACGTTCGAACTCGTCACCCAACGCGGGCAGATGCTGCACCTGTTCACGTTGTATCTCGTGCTGGCCGTGCCGTTCTTTCTCGTTTCGGCCTGCATTACATTTGCATTCCTGCTCGTGCCCCGGTCGGTCGGGGCGTTGTACGCCTGGAACATGGCCGGGTCGGGCGTGGGCGCGCTGATCGCCGTCGGACTCCTGTACCTTGCCGCGCCCGCGGACTGGCCGGTTCTGGGAACGCTTACCGCAATGAGCGTCGGCGCATGGATACTCACCGGGCTGGTGCGGCCGGCCCGCCTGGCAGCACGACCCTGGGCGGCCGTACTGTTGCTTGTGCCCGCGGCGCTGCTCGTTCTCGCGCTCAACACGCCCATCCGTGTCTCCCAATACAAGGGGCTGTCGTATGTGTTGGATTTTCCGGACACGGATGTCATCGCGCAGCGGTTCAGCCCGCTTTCCACCGTCACCGCCGTCCGCTCGGACATGATCCGCGAGACGCCCGGCGAAATCACTGCCTATCCCATGAGCGAACTGGGGCCGCTCCCCGAACAGATTGGCCTGTATTTCGACGCGGGCTCGATCTCGCCCATCAACCGCTTCGACGGCAATCTCGAGCGGTTTGCCTACCTCGACTACGTCACCGGCGCGGTGGCCTACCGGCTGGTGGACGAGCCCCGAGCCCTCGTGATCGGCCCGGGCGGGGGAACAGACGTGCTCGCGGCGCTGTATCACGGTGCGCGCCATGTGACCGCCGTCGAAGTCGACCCGTCCGCCTTCGACTTGGTCAAAACCGAGTTTGCCGACTTCGCGGGAGGGCTCTACCAACGGCCGGATGTAACGCCCGTATTGGCCGAGGGGCGCGG
>SLSB01000657.1 GCA_007130675.1 Candidatus Hydrogenedentota bacterium
CGAGCACGCCTTTCTCGAAGAAATCGCGCCCGATCGAGGTGCCCATGGCGTGAAACTGTGAACTCAGGGTCGACATGGCCGCCGAAAGCAGCGTCAGCATGAACAGCGCGCCAAACCACGAGGGAAGCGCGGCCCTGATGAACGAGGGAATCACCAGATCGATATTCCTGTCAGGAACAGTAGCCAGCGAGATCACGCCCCCATTCTCGAACATCGCGAACCAGGCGTTTGACAACGCGCCGACTACGAAGGCGATCCCCGTCATCGCGAGAATGAATACGCCGCCGACTAGAACGGCGCGGTGCAATTCGCGGCTGCTGCTCACGGTCATGAACCGCACCGCCAACTGGGGCTGCGCGAGCACGCCAATGCCGACCCCCATGATGATGCTCGTGACCAGCACATAGAACATGTTGCTGCCGCGCGCGGGCATGCGGGTCCACCCCCGGAAACCGCCTCGTTCGAGCCCGGCGATGACCAGTTTGTTCGTGAGCGGGGCAATGTGGTTGGTTCCGACCGGGCGGGGAAGTTCCGACATAAGACCGGCCACCTTGGCCACGTCGGGGTGCTCGGCCATAAACGCGGCCTTTTCCTCGTCGGACATCGCACTGGTTGTCCCAAGCAAGGCCGCATTCTCGGAGAACCATCCGAATCGGGCCTCGTAATCCAAGCCGGGCGGCGCAATCTCCCGGACCAGCAACTCGGCCATTTGGTATTCGTGCTCGATGCGAGCCGGCAACTCGCTCAGCTTCCGGTGGGCCGGCACGATGCCGCCGAGTTGGCCGTAGGTAAACACGACGAGTATGACCATTCCAACGAACATGACCGAGCCCTGCAGGGCATCGGCATACATGACGCCCTTGAGACCCCCTGCAACGACATAACCCGCGATGATCAGGCTGAACACCGTAACCGCAACGTCGTAGTCGATCTGAAAGGTGGTCTCGATAAACCGGGCGGCGCCGATCAGCACCGCCGCCGCGTATAACGGCATGAACACCAGGATGATCAGCCCGGAGAACCCTTGTATGAAGCGCGAGTTAAACCGGCGGCCCAGGAGTTCGGGAAACGTATGCGCCTGGAGTTGGTGCCCCATCAGGCGCGTGCGCTTTCCAAAAAAGGCGAAGGCGATGAAAATGCCCACGAAAATGTTTAGAAAGGTCAGCCAAAGCAGCCCCATGCCAAACACGGCCGCCGCGCCCCCGAAACCCACAATGGCCGAAGTGCTGATAAACGTCGCGCCATACGAGAGCGCCATGATGTATGGGTGAACCTTGCGCCCGGCCACCATATAGTCGGAAGCGGTTTTGGTGGCCACATATCCCCGGAACCCGAGATAGCCCACGACCAGAAGATACAACAGAGCAATTATGGTTAAGACTGGCACACTCATCGCTGAAATCCCTCCCCCTCATGTACTGCTCGACAGCGCTAACGCATGCGTGCAAGACAACGCGGCACTACAATTCTTCGTCGATCTTCTCTTCCTCTTTCGCCCACGCCACATCTTCGGGCGATGGCGCCGGCTCTGTGCCCTTGTTCCACATAAGCGCTCCGTAGACCACACACACTAGAGTGCTCAAAATGCAGAGTAGATAGGCAGACCAAATCCAGAAATCTTCGATACCTAACATGGCTCGTTTCCCCTCTTACGTACGCATTCCCCCAATAGCCGCAACTCGGGGCAGTTCGGGTGTTTCCGAGATGCACAACCCCCTATCCTCAAACCACGACAGCGCCTCCACGGCAACTTCGACTGCGCATTATGCCATCTTGCGCAGAATTTGTCACTATTCTTTTTCGTTCTTTTCGTTCTTTTTCGTTCGGCTGTCCGGGCTTTCAGGGGACAGGACATGGGTTCCACCGGCAAGCGGCATTATGTTGCGCCCGAATGGTCCTGGCTGGCTTCGCCAGTCCCGTCCATTTCTCGCATGATGATCCGCCTCTGAACCCGCAGCAGGTTATGGCCCGTAAGACGGTAGCCCTCTTCGCACGCCGCCAGGGCGGCCTCCAAGTCGCCGAGTTCCGTAAGTGATTTCGAAAGAAAGAGATACGATTCGTAGAACAGTTGTTCCTGATACTCATCAAAGGCATCGTTGTGGCGTTCGAGCCGCTCCTTTTCCTCTGCCGCGAGGTCGACCGCCTCACGCAGGGTGGCGGCGGCGCGCTCGTGCGCATGGGGCGGCTCGATGCCCAGTATTTCGTGCCGTTCAAACAAGAGACGGCCCAATGCAGCGCGTATCTCGAAGGTCCACGGATTCGCCTTGACGCCCGCCTCGAGCAATTCAAACGCCTCTTCAGGCTCAGCGGCGAAATCGGCCATGAAGAACGCGCCGAGCGTATAGAGCCGCTCGAGGTTCGGGTTGATTTTGAGCGTGAGCTGGTACCAAGGAATAAGCTCCGTCGGGTCGCTGTGGCTGTGCACGTGCATGTGCGGCACTATCGTGCGGTGGAGCTCTCCAACCGGCCCGCGCCAGTCCATTTCTTCATTGAGCGCGACGGGGACGCCATCTTTGTGGCCCAAGCCCGCAGCCACGTCCCTCGCCTGGTGGGCGTGGAACCCCCGGCGCTCTTCGGCGGGGGTGGGCATTCGCATCGCCACGCCATTGTGAAGATACTCGAGGGTCTTCATCCAGATGAGACTATGGGCGGTGAGTTGGATTTGCCCCATCAAGCTCAGGGCGATGGATTCTTTCGCCGCCTCGATTTCGTGGGTGGCGAACTGGGTTTGCACCTCTTCAATCTGAGCATCATAAAGCCGCACCAGCACCCCGCAGAGGGCAAACCCGGGTATCAACAAAAGCGGGAACATCTTTGACCACATGGTATCTCTCCCGTGTGTTTCAAACAGATATCACAAGGGAATGCGCCTAAATCGCCACGACCCGAGCCCGATGAAGAGAGCAGCGTACAGGATTGCATACGCCGTCAGCGCCGCCAAGGCCCCCACGGGGATCGCCGGCCAGTCGTGGATAACCTTCTTCGAAAGGTCGAACAGTTCGAGATGCGGAACCACCCAGTAGACCACCTCGGCCAGTCTGCGCGCGACGCCCTCGAGTTCACTGTGTACCGCCAGGATCGTGTTGGCGAAGGTGCTCATGGCCAGGCACAGCAACAATGAGACCGTCACGTTAGCGCCATGCGTAAGAAACAGCGAGAGCGTAAGGACCACGGCGGCAATCAGCCACATCGAGAGTATCCGCAAATACAGGGCTTGATAAAAGATAGTGCCCGAGGAAATGCCAAACACCATGAAGATGGCCTGCAACTCGACCCAGAAGAGCACCACGACCGCAGAAGTCATCAGCCCGACACCGAGATACTTGCCCAGGAAAACTGTCGTGCGGCTGACCGGTTTGGCGAGCAGCGGGTAAAGGGTGCGGTTGGCCAGCTCGGCGGGAAGCTGCCGGGCGGCCGCCACCACACAAATCACGATACTGAGCACATTGACCACGGTCAGGGCAATGTCTTTGACAAATTTCTCGAGCCCTTCAACGCCAAACTGGTTGAATAACGCCGCGCCAAGAACAATTGCAAAACCCAGGATGAGCACCACATAGGGATCTTTGCGCCGAAACGACTCGAGAATGGTCACGTAAGCGATTCCAGATACCTTTTCCATCAGATAGTCCTCTCGGCCGCGTGTCAGGTCACTTTGTGCCCGAGTCTGCGAACGAAGTAATCCTCGAGCGATACGGGTTCCTCCGCGGTTTCGAACACCTCGCCGCCCGCGGCCTCGATGCGGGCTTCAAGCGCCTTGGCGGTTTGCCAATCTTGCGCGGAAAAAACATACATGCCGTCGGCGGCCATGCGCGTAACGACACCGTCTCCGGGGTCGAACGCTCCCTCGATACGACGCGCGCGCACTACCACGCACTGCGCCGAGGCCAGGATGCTCTCGACGCCCTTTTCCTCGATCACGCGCCCTTCGTCAAGCAGTATGATGCGGTCGCATAGCAGCGCCACTTCGGTTAGCTCGTGCGACGAGAAGAATACGGTCTTGCCCTTCGCCTTGAATTCCATGAGAACTCGGCGCACGTCATGCCGGGCAACGGGATCAAGCCCCGAGGTGATCTCATCGAGAATGAGCAGGTCGGGTTCGCCCATGATGGCCTGGGCAATGCCGAGCCGCTGCAACATGCCTTTCGAGAACCCACCGAGGCGCTCGGTGTCGCGTCCGGTAAGCCCGACGCGCTCGAGCAACGCCGAGATTGCTTGCTCGCGCGCCGGGCGCGGGATACCCGCCAGTTTGGCATACAGCCGTAACGCCTCCCGGGCACTCAGAAAGGGGTAATAGAGCGCCACCTCCGGCAAGTAGCCGATGCGCCGCCGTGCGGAAACCGAGCCCGCCGCTTCTCCAAACAGCCGGACGTCCCCGCCGTCGGGTTTCAAAAAACCCATCAACACCTTAATGGTCGTGGTCTTGCCCGCGCCATTCGGGCCAATGAACCCAACCACTTCGCCCTGGCGTACGGACAGGCTCAGACCGTCGACGGCATGCACGAGATGGCGGGAAGGCGTTTTGAAGGCCACGTCGAGATCCTGGACCTCGATGATGGGCGCCTCTTCTTCGATCATCGCTGTTTTCCTCGGCCGCAGACACGTATGTACAGCCTCTTTCCGGTTTTAGTCTAATCACAAACGAGCAATTCCGAACTCACTGTCAATCACTCATCTACCGAAAAGGCCGTTCAATGGGACTGACGCCGTCTTTTGCCAAGTGAAACGAAGCAAAACAAGGCAGGACGGCCCCGAGCGGGGCCGTCCCGAGTTAGCATTCAAATCACGGCACCAGATCCGCCCCCACGTCCGAAGCCATGTGCAGGATGATTCCACCCGCGTTCATGGGGAAATGACGTCCCACGGGCAGCAATCCGCCGGTCTCGGGACTGGTCCATGAACCATTGGTGCCCACGGACCCCGGCCACCGCATGAACTCGACGTGCCCATCCATGAACAGAACATTGGACCCGCCCGGCATGTGGTTGAAGTGGCCCGCGTGGTCGTCGTCGACCACGTCCCACATGACGGCCACCCGCGTCTGGCATTGGCTGCTTGCGGCAGGATTGTTGATATCCGTGATAAAGAACCGCTCGATGCCCTCGCGGAGGCGAAATATGGTATCGCCACCGCCCGCGCCCGATCCCGGCACGGCAACGCTCCAGTCGTCGTGGACTACGGCCGGATCGTCCAGAATGCGCGCTAACATTCCATCGGTCGGGTCGAAGAGATTGGCATACAGGGCATCGCACCTCTCCGGCGTGCTCACCATTTCACAGGTGATGGTGTATCCGACATAGGTATAGGGATGTTCTCCCACCTCGCAGGGTTCTACGGTGCCGTTGTAGCTGCCTGCCCATTCACGCCACCAATGGCTTTCCGTTACGCCTTGGTCCCAGCGCTCGAGCGCGGTCGAGCCGCCCAACGCACTCGGGCAAATGAGCACATTGAAGTCTGTGAGATACTCGGGATAGAGCACGGTCATGTCGGCCATCTGCTCCATCGGGCGGGGGTTGCCCTCGCAGTCAACCGATTTCATGGGCGGAAATACTTCTCCCCGGCTCTCGTTGGCGTACATTTTGAATACGAGCCCCATCTGTTTGAGGTTATTGGCACAGGCCGCCCGCCGCGCGGCCTCGCGCGCCCGCGCAAGCGCGGGAAGGAGAATCGCCGCCAAGATGCCGATAATCGCTATGACCACCAGCAGTTCGATCAAAGTGAAGCCGTTTGTTCTCCGTTTCATGGTACTATGTAGCTCCTTGGTTTTGGCCGGAAGCGCGACGCATGTTGATGGCCGTCGACGGCGTGCGCTTCCTGCCATGCCGTTACTCCACAATGTGGTACATAAGCCTACTCGTCCACGGCAGTCATTGGCCACGCCACAAGCTCATGCAGGAAAAGGCGCGTCCTTCTTATGTGCAGACAACACAGAAACACCTGTTTTCTGTTCCCGCTTCCGATAAAACCCTCTGCGAATCTTTGCACTCACCGCAGCTTCTGTCCTGTTTGAACTCCTGAACTACCACCAACAAAAGTGTATGTCGAGCTTGACCGCGGCAACGCAAAGTCGGATGCGTCATGACCCCGTAGCGCGAAAAACGGGGACGGCCCCGCAGGGCCGTCCCCAACCGACACACTCTGTTTACGGTACTTCCTCGCCGAACTCATGCGAGGCTTCGTGGAAAATGAACCCGCCCGCATCCAGCGGGAATCGCGTTCCCACAGGCATGCGAAGATGCGGCTCGCCGGGCACCGTCCATGAGCCATTCGGGCCTTCAGAGCCTGGCCATCTTATGAACTCGACGTGGCCGTCCATGAACAGGACATTGGCGCCGCCGGGGATGTGGTTGAAATGGCTGGGATCATCGCATACGACGTCCCACATGATAGCCAGTTCAGATTGCGCCACGCTGCCGGCAGCCGGATTGTTGATGTCCGTGATCATGAAGCGTTCAATGCCCTCGCGGAGGCGATAGATCGTATCGCCGCCGCCCGTGCCTGAACCTTCGACAAGAACGTTCCAGTCCCTGTGCACGACCGACGGGTCGTCGATTATCCGCTCGCCAAAATCGTCGAAGATATTCGTCCAGAGGGCGTTGCACTTATCCTGGGAGTTCGTCATCTCAGACGAGATGGCGTACCCGATATAGGTGTAGGGGTAATCCCCCACTTCGCAGGGCTCGACGATGCCGTTGTAGCTGCCTGCCCATTCGCGCCAGAACGGGCTTTCCGTGTTGCCCTCGTCAAAGCGCTCGACCGGGGTCGAGCCGCCGATGGCGCTCGGGCAGATGAGCACATTAAAATCGGTGAGGTATTCGGGATACAGCGTGGTCATGTCTGCCATTTGTTCCATCGGGCGGGGGTTGCCCACGCAGTCAAGGGACTTCATAGGCGGAAACATCTCGCCTCGGCTCTCGTTGGCGTACATCTTGAAGACAAGCCCCATTTGCTTGAGGTTGTTGGCGCAGGATGCGCGCCGCGCGGCCTCGCGCGCCCGCGCCAACGCCGGCAGCAGGATGGCCGCCAGGATACCGATAATCGCGATGACTACCAGCAGTTCGATCAGCGTAAAACCGTATTGTTTTCGTTTCATTCCATTAACTCCTTGGATTTGGCTGGAAACGCTCGAGTTCCGGGAAGGCCTCGAAGGAAATGCGCCTTTTTCCAGCCCTCTTACTTCACACCATGCTCCGGAACCATTCCGGCGCACAGTACAGAAACTAGGTTGTCGAGAAGGGATCTCTGGGACACACGGGACGGGCTTTTTCACAACACATGAAATGCCTGCCGGTGTGTCTGAAGAAGCGCTAGACTGCGGGTGGAGCGCGCAGTGGGTTGCAGACGTGCAACGTGTGCGCGGGATGGAAGACAAAGCTGCTTGCCGCGCGCAATACCACCGATTCCAGGCACGAGAAGAGAACGAACGTCAGTACGACGAGAATCAGCGTGTGGGCCAATTTGCAGAACGGGCAGTCTTCTTCAGCGTTTTCACCGGTGGTGCA
>SLSB01000224.1 GCA_007130675.1 Candidatus Hydrogenedentota bacterium
CTGCAACAGACCGAGCCGACCCTGCCCGTCGAGGTTCATGTGGTTCGCATCGGCGACATGGCGATCGCCACCAACCCGTTCGAGCTGTATCTCGATTTCGGCATGCGCATCAAGGCCCGCAGCCCCGCCATTCAGACGTTTGTGGTTCAACTTGCCGGCGGTCCCAGCAGCTATGTGCCAACCGAGCGGGCCGCGGCGGGCGGCGCATACGGCGCGATACCCGAGAGCAACGATGTGGGCCCCGAGGGCGGCCAGGAGCTGGTCGAGCACACCTTGGCCCTCCTCAACGCGTTATGGGAGGAAGAATGATGCGTTTGTTGAAGGATTTCGCGAGTATCGCACAGTTGCGGCGCGCACTTTGCGTTGTGGCCGTGCTGGGGCTGGGGATGCTGCTGAATCTGCCCGCACACGGCGAGTTCAGTCTGGATGACGACGGCGCCGGACGCCTGACCATTCTCGAGAACGGTCAGCCCGTGCTGGTGTACAACTACGGGTGGGTCGAACCGGACCATGGCGACGCCGAATTCGTCGAACGGTACCGCCGAGCCAGTTACATCCATCCGCTTTACGGCCTCGACGGGGAAGCCATGACCGAGGATTTCCCCGAGGATCACCCCCATCACCGGGGCGTGTTCTGGACCTGGCCCGACGTGCGTGTTTACGGAGAGCGCGTAGACTTCTGGCATGTGAAAGGCCATCAGTTGTTCGAGTCGTGGGTCGATCGCGAAGTGAGCGGCGAGCGCGCGTATGTCCACGTGCGCAACGGCTGGCATGTCGAGGGGAGAGATGAGCCTGTGCTTCGCGAAGATGTCGGCCTGACGGTCCACCCCGCCGAGGGCGACAGCCGGGTGCTTGATTTCTACCTTACGTTCACCAACCTGTCCAGCGAAATGCTCGAATTGCGGGGACGTGATGGGTCTTCCGCGGGATACGGCGGGTTCAGTCTCCGCGCGGATCGCGAGCGGCCCGACCCCCAACTCGCGACCGAAGACGGCCTGTTCTCCGGCGAAACCAACGACCTCGAGGCCGCGTGGACGGCCTGGTCCGCGCGCACGCGAGAAGACGGCCCCCATTCCGGCGTCGCTATCGTGCCTCATCCGGACAATCCAACCGAACCGCAGCCTCTCTGGCACATGCGCATCCAGCGCTACACCTGGATATGCGCGAGTTGGCCCCATGACAATGAATATCCGCTCGAACCCGGCGAAAGCGTCGACCTGCGCTACCGGCTCGTTGTGTTCCGTGGCAAGGCCGAAGACGCCCCAGTCGCCCCGCACGCGGATAACTGACAATTCAATAACGGCGAGACGTGAGAACACAGGGCGGCGTTCTGCCAATCCTGCCCGGTTTTCGGCGCTATTCCCACAGGCAGCGCCCCAATGGTTCATTCCGCAAGAAACAAACGCCCGTGACAGTCACAGCGCGCGGGGTTCCTGGCGAAGGCCTGCACATGGCGCGGGCGGTTCGCCTGCATTCTTCAGCTGACCAAATTCTCAAGCGAGACGCCCGGCCAGGATTCGACTCGAAACAGACGTGTCTCGTGTCTGCATTACGCGGAGCGGCTTGATGGCGTCAGGCCTTCTCATTACGACAAGAAACGCGCGGAATTTACGCTATAAGCTCAAGAAGGTTATCGGGCACCGTCATCGCGTGGCGGTACGTGGATTATGAGCGGTGTGTCTTGGCCAGCAACAAACGTTCCCTCATCTGCGGCAGGGGAGAAAATGGGGCGCCGAGGGCCGCGCAACCGAACGTTGAACGTTCCCGGGCATAGATTCGTGAACCGGAACGCTCCGTCTCTGTCCGTTATCGCTTCGACTTGATACAGATGTGGCTCAATGCCCGCACCGCCGTAGTCCGCCGCATTGTTACTCGGAAACGCCGATACCCTCCACGAACGAAGGGGGCTATCTGTGCCGGATTCCAGCAGGTATCCGTCGACACGCAAACCTTCGCGCAGACGAAGGGTGTTTTCGTGCCCATCGAACCGCAGGTCAACGGCGGCGAACTGGTAGCGTTCTCCCGGTCTGGCGGTAACCGTAAATGGCTGGCTTGGGTCAACCCCGCGAAACACGTAACGTCCGTCCGTATCCGTGCGCATACCGCTGTGTGTTACACCGGGATAATGCACGGAGAGCGGGACATCGTTCGCCGGCTGGCCGCCTGGGGTAACCACGCGCACGGCAACATCCTGCGTTTCTGGAAACCGCAGTTCAACATGCCTTACGGACTGCTGTGGGGTCAAAGATGTTGTCGTCTTGCGTGTGCAGAATCCCTCTTTCGCCTGGATTTCGAGCGTGTAGCCGAGCGGCAAGGGGAGAAAAGCAAACTTGCCCTGAGGGTCGCATGAGGCCTGTGTGCGCACGGAGTGGTCGTAGCGGGAGGTTACATCCGTCCCGTTGCTCGATTTGACACGAACCGATATACCGCATTGCGCGGCCGGAGAGCCGTCCGCGCGCAATACACGGCCCTCGATCGCTCCCGCGCGTTCCACGGGTAGCTCGATGACGTGGGGCCCTGAGCCTTCGGGAACGTCCCAGTAGTTGACAATACTGCCGCGCTCATCCTGCTCACGCGGTCCAAGAATGGAGCCTCTAAGCCGTTCACCGTGGAACTGAAGTCGCGCGGGCACATCCACCGCAAATTCCGCGGCGCCGTTTGCCACGTTGATATCGGGTATCCGGTCAAGGGTGTTCCGATCTTTGTCGAGAATCGAGACGCCGAGCTTTCCCTCTACCGGCGGCGCATACTCTGGTGCGGGAAGCTTAACGATGACCCGGCGCTCAGTCGTGACTTTCTTCTCCGGCAAGTCGATAACGAGATCGTCAACCGGGTCGTCAACCCATACCCGCACCACGTTCGGACCGGCCGTAATGAACAGTTCGCCGGTACGCAAACCATCGATCTTGAACCTGGCTTGTCCGTTATCCGCAATCGACACCGGCGTCTTACGGCCCTGCGCTCCATGAAAGTTCGACTCGAGGGGAAGTTCCAAGTCCATACCGCTGACTATGATAGGGGTCGCGCCGTCGGAGTCTCGGTCAAGGAGGCTCAGGTTGCCGCGAAGCATTCCCTTTACGTATCGGGGCTTCATTTCGACGTGTATCGGAGTGTCACCATGAGTAATCCGGGTCAATAGTTCCGTACCGTAGCCTGGCGCACGGACAAGGAAGTAGTAGTAGCGATCCATCGAGAGTCCGTTCAGCGTGAACCTCCCGTGGGCGTCCGCAACCGTCAGAACACGGCCGTCCGGGCCACTTACGAACCCGCGGCCTTGCTCATATACCTTGGCAATCGCGGCGCCCGCGATTGGGTTGCCTGTCGCGCTGTCAACGACCAGGCCGGGTATGGGAATGTCTTCTTGCAGGACCCATTCGTACACTTCGCCGGGTTGCAGGACAAGGTTCTCTTTGGAAGCGTATTGATAGCCATCCGCTTTCGCTCGAGATACGCAAACAGGCACGGGAACACGGGCTTGGTCAAGGTGGATCAACCCGTTCTGATCGGATGTGCGCCGGATCGTGAGAGAGCAAGAATGAGTCAGGTGTCTATAGCCTCCCGTAAATTCCAGACCCGGCACGGGAGCGCCCTGCGCGTCCACAAATCGGATGGATGAAATTTCACCAGGTTCCAAAGGTATCAGGACGTTCTCAACGGGCTGCCCGGAGTCGACGGTGATAGGGCCGGCCATAGTAGGGGCGTATCCCGAGAATTCGGCAAAAATGTACAATTCTCCTGCATATATCTGACCGTGAAAGCGAGTGCCCTCAAGGTGCAGCGAAACCGATGCTGTGTGCTGTTTTGCAGTCACATAGCCCTGCAACCACTTTCGCCCCGCAGGCAGCTCTCCACCCTCCGGAAGCACGATCTCTCCTGAGACTTCCGTCATCATCCGGTCCCAGTCGTCTTCAAGGGGCTTGGGAAAGGGGTCGTGCTCCTCGGCGAGTTGTTCCATCACCTGGATACGTTCTTCGTCGCTGAGCAGCCAGCCGATGCCCGCCGCACCTAATGCCGACCCCTGATACAGCCCGAAGAGCATCGCGGCGGCGACGAGTGTGCCGCCAGCGATTCCGTGCCAGCGCACACACACGTGTGGACGGTAGCCGGGCTCGAGCAACCGGCGCAACCGTTCGAGCAGACTTCCGCACTGCCCTTCGCCGCCAAGGCTCTGCACCATGCCCGTGTGTTCATTGCTCAACCGATGCGCCACCCCGGCCAGGGCCTCCACATAATTGCGAGTGCCTCCGATCAAACGCGCGGCAAACGCGTCGCAACAGGCCTCGCGCTCGATGCGCACCTGACGGCTGAGCCACCACACCGCCGGGTTGAAAAACAAAAGCGACTCGGTGACGAGCTGCAAAAAATTGACCAGGTAGTCGTAGCGATGGATGTGGGCCAGTTCGTGGGCGAGCACCGCCCGCAACTGCATCGGCGGCAGTCCAGTGGCCATGGATGCAGGCAAAAGAATCACCGGCCAGAACAGTCCCATCGCTACTGGACTCGGCAACTTGTCGGTCACACGTACCGTAAGCCGCCGTGTCATACCCCATGCTTCGCGCAACTCCGCAATTGCCGCCTGCAGCATCGGCTCGTGCGCCTCGCGGCTGTACTTTCGCAGTCGGCGCGTCCCGTGCATCATGCGAACGATCCGCAACAGCATCGCGGCTACTCCGGCCAGCCAGAGCGTTATCACTGTTTTCGGGGAGGGCCAGGCGGGCAGCCGCGAAGGGGGAGCGGGTTCGGCGGTCTGGTGGAACATTGCATGGATTTGGGAAGGGAAAGGGTCCGCTGGCGTCACCGGCGCGGCTTCGCTTGTCTCAGTTTGTACCGTTTGTGTGCGTGTGGAGCTTGCTGGGGCGCTTTCCAGTAACTGCCACGTGAACAGAGTAATCAGCAGCAGGGAAGCAAATGCCGCCGCGGCCATGCCATAGCGAAGATTGGCGCGATGCGCGGGAATACGCCGCAACTGCGCCCAAACGACCACCGCCGCGAGCGCCCCTTGCCACAGCGAATGCAGGAGTGCTGATTGAAGGTGCGCTAGACTTGTCGCCGAAATCGAAAAGCTCTCCATCATCTCGCAGATCCTTTCTTCGATTGACGCTTGATCCGGTATTCCGCCAGCAGGTCCTCCATGGCCTGCAGTTCCTCCTCGCTCAGGTTCGTCTCGTGGAGCAGATGTTGCACCGCGACCCGGGGCGACCCTCCGAAGACATCACGCACCAAGTCGCGCAACACGCGTCCCACGGTCTTCTCCTGCTTTACCACAGCATGATAAACGTTTGTCTTTCCTTCGCGGGTGTGGCCCACCAGATTCTTGCGTTCCATGGCCTGCAAGACCGAAAGCACGGAGGTGTATGCGCGCTCCTTGCGATCCGGTAACTGTTCGAGCACTTCGCGCGCCTTCATACTCCTGTGTTCCCACAAAAGACTGAGAATGGCCATCTCCAATTTCGACGGTTGTCTAGCGCTCATGGCAGCAGCTCCTTTTTCGTCCTCTACTGTGACTTCCGTAGTGTATACTGAAAGAACAGTAGATGTCAACCCTTTTTTGCATTTTTTCCACGGGCGGTCCTTTTTGTGTAATGCAGATCGCGGTTGAAGCCCCGACCCGGTCGGTGGACGGGAACGCCTGGGAGTCAGTCCGGCCGGTGCCACGTCGCGTGGCAGGCTATCTCGAAGACACGCCTGAAGGACCTCTTTCACACCGCTGATAGAACGGATTTGCGCAATTTCCTTTGGAAAGCGCTATTAGGCGTGTCAGGCGTCTTACCGTCACGCTTTAGCGTTTCGCCTTGCTTTCGCGGGAGAAACAATTGTAGGGTAGGCAACGGATGCAAAGCCCAAGGACACGCGCGGTCGATGCGTGCTTTCAAATGAGAATCACATAAAGGAGCAAGCAAATGAATGGACGGATCGTCTCAATACACACACCCCTTATACCCTGCCAAGCTGGAACACAACGCCGGTTTATCACGCTGCTCATGGCGAGCTTGGTTGCTATTGCAGCGAGCGTGCTCTTGTTGCCGTCCATGGCTGCCGCGGCCCCCTCGGCGGAGGCGGAAGGCCTGCGAATAGGATGGGCCGCCACGGATATTACGCCGGATCGACCGATTGTGCTTTCGGGCCAGTTCCACGCGCGCGTGTCGGAAGGGATCATGGATCCCATCACGGCCACCGCGCTGGCGCTGCAATCAGCTTCCGGCGAAGGCGTCATCATGGTGAGCTGTGACCTGGTCACTATCACTGACGAGCTTCGCGGAGGTTCGGATCTTCGAGGCCGCGTGCGCCGCCTGGTCAGCGAAAGGCTGCCAGATAATGAACAGCCTACAGTGGTCCTCAATGCCACACACACGCACGCCTCGGCCGACACCCGTATCGCGCCCGATCTGGCCGAGGCGCTTGGCGTCGAGGTCAGCGAAGGCTGGTCGCGCTGGGGTGTCGAGCTGGATGCGATGACGCCCCTCGCGTACGTCGAGTTTGCCGTGCCGCGCATCGCCGATGCGGCGGTCCGGGCGTGGGAGGGCCGCGAACCGGGCGGAATCAGCTTCGGCATGAGCTATGCCGTGGTCGGTCACAACCGCATTATGGCGTATATGGACGGCACCAGCCGGATGTATGGCCCGAGAGACCGGTCCGACTTCAGCCATGTGGAAGGGTGGGTGGACCACGCCGTGCATCTTCTCTACACCTGGAATCGTGACCGCGAACTCACCGGCGTGGTTGTGAACCTCGCCTCGCCATCGCAGCATGACGAAGGCATTTACGAAATCAGCGCCGATTTCTGGCACGAAACCCGCCAAGAGCTTCGCAATCGCCTCGGCGAAAACCTCTTTGTACTGCCCCAATGCTCGGCCGCGGGCGACCAGTCCGAACGGGTCATGGTTCACCGGCGGGCCGAGACCCGAATGGAACAACTCACCGGCAAGAACCTTCGGCAGCGTGTCGCCGAGCGCATTGCCGACGCGGTCACGTCGACTTTGCCCTATATGGAAGACCATATCGAGTGGGACCCCGTGTTCGCCCAGCGCCTCGAGACATTCGATTTGCAGCGCCGTTTCATGAGCCAATCCGATTACGAGGAGGCAGAGGCGGCGTTTGACGGCCGCAAAGCGGATTTCGAGCAGTTGCGGGCCGAGATCGAGACTAACCCGGAGATTCGCGAGGAACGCCGCTGGTATCGGGATATCACGCGCGCTTACCGGCGGATGGCCCGGGAAGCCCTCGTCATGGAACGGGTCGAATCCCAGGAAGACGACCCCACCGTGCCCATCGAAGTCTACATCCTGCGCCTCGGCGACATCGCCATGGCCACCAATCCCTTCGAACTGTATCTGGATTTTGGCGTGCGGATGCAGGAACGCAGTCCGGCTATCCAGACGTTTCTTGTGCAGCTTGCCGGTTCCGGCACCTACGTCGCCCCCGAGCGCTCTGTCGCGGGCGGCGCCTACGGCGCGGTCCCCGGCAG
>SLSB01000309.1 GCA_007130675.1 Candidatus Hydrogenedentota bacterium
GTGGCACCCACGCCCTTCTATCTGTTCCTCAATGTGTTTGCCCTGCCGCCAGACAACCGCGAGCTGCTCCACGCCATCATGCGCGGGACCGGCGCCACGGCCATCTGGGTGTACGCGGCGGGCTATTCCGATGGAGAAACCCTTTCGGCCGACAATGTCGCCGCGACCGTCAGCATGGGCGTCAAGGGTTTTGATGAGCCCGTACCGGCTGGTTCAGTGGTGACACTGGCAGGAACGTGGATCCCCGTCGGCACCGAATTCGGCGATGGGACGCCTTGGGCGCCCTCGTTCTATATTGACGATGAAGACGTTAATGTCGTTGCTACGTATGCCGGCAGCGGGGAGGCCAGCGTGGCCATCGCCTTTCTGGGCAACAATGACGAGGAGAACACCTGGACCTCGGTGTATTGTGCCGTCCCAGCGATGCCTACGGGCCTTTTACGTGAGATATTGCGCATGCTGGACGCCTTTCAGTACATGCGCAGTGCACCGCCGGAATCCGATGACTTCTATTATTTCGGCCGCAACACGCTGGGCATACATGCCCGGGTCACCGGGGAGCGAATCATTGATCTGGGGAGCATCTATGATGTGCGGGATTTGCTCGATCCCACGATGGGCTGGCCCGAAATACGGCATCTGGCCGTACCGGTCGAGGCCGGCCAGACGCGCATCTTCAAAGTCATGCCCGTGGCGTTTCCCGAAGAAATGCCGATGCCCGTGATGGATGGGCCAACAGAAGCTCCGCCCACCGCAGAAGACTAGCGCGCGTTGGGTGTCATGAGCAAGCTCATGCCTGGCTCGAGACCCCATGCCGCGAATTGCTCGCGTGCTCGTGCTCTGTCGTGGTAAGGTATGCTGAAATTGCGCAGCCCGATATCGGACGACGCGTCCCCTGCTGGAGGAAATATGGCCGAGATCCGGAATTACGTGATCGATATGGACGGGGTGTTGGTGCGGGGAAGCACGATTATCCCCGGCGCACAAGGGTTCATCGGTCGCCTGCTTGAACGGCAGGCGAAGTTCCGGGTGTTGACCAATAATCCTCTGTTCACTCCCGGCGATTTGTCCCACCGGCTCCGAGTGATTGGACTCGACATTTCCCCACACCACATCTTCACGTCGGCCATGGCTACCGCGCGGTTCCTGCAATCGCAGAGCGAACGCAGCACGGCCTACGTGGTGGGTGAAAGCGGGCTCACCAGCGAGATACACCGGGCGGGATACGTTATCACCGATCACAACCCCGACTATGTCGTGCTGGGCGAGACGCATGCGTACAATTTCGAGGCGATCACGAAAGCCATCCGGCTGGTGGCGGGCGGTGCGCGATTCATCGCTACCAATCCCGACCCGTCGGGTCCCGCCGAAGGGGGCATTGTGCCGGCCTGCGGCGCCATGGCCGCGCTGATCGAGCGAGCCACGGGACGTGCGCCGTTCTTCGTGGGCAAACCCAATCCCCTGATGATGCGCAGCGCCCTCAACCACTTGGGCGTACATTCGGAGAATACCGTGATGATTGGCGATCGCATGGACACCGACATCATCGCGGGCGTCGAAGCCGGTATGGACACCATTCTCGTGCTGACCGGCGTCACCAGGCGCGAAGATGTAGCCGCATTTCCGTATCAGCCCGGGCAAATCGTGGAATCGGTGGCCGATGTCGACGTATGAGGCCCCCACGTGGCCCCGTTCAAACATTTTTGCAGCTTGTTTCCGGGACGTATCAATAGAGAAAGGATGCGAAGTGCCTGTACCCGTCACGAACCTTCTGCCGGAGGAGATCTCCGAGGCTCTCGCGCTCAAAGTCTATCAAGGCCGTCAATTGTTCCGGTGGATTCATGCAAAACAGGTCTTCGATCTCGACGCGATGACCGATCTCTCCAAACAAATGCGCCAAGACTTGCGCAGCCGGGTGTTTCTTCCACAGATACGGCCGATGGAGGTCTTGAGGTCCTGCGAGACCGGGGACAAGACACAAAAATGTCTGTTTGGTCTCGCCGACGGTGAAACGGTGGAGTCTGTTGCGATTCCCGAGCGCGATCGGCTGACGTTGTGCCTCTCCTCGCAAGTAGGCTGTGCGTTGAATTGTGCCTTCTGTGCAACGGGGCAAGCCGGGTTCCGCCGCAATCTGAGTGCCGGCGAGATTGTCGAGCAGGCGCTTTACCTGCTTCGTGACAGCGATAGGGGCGGACGTACACCCAACATCGTCTTTATGGGGATGGGCGAGCCGTTTCGAAACTATGATGCCGTGGCCAAGGCCATCCGCATTCTCATGCGAAAGGACGGACTCAACATCGGTGCGCGGAAGATCACCGTCTCGACGGTAGGAGACGTTCCCGGTATTGAGCGGTTTGCGGCCGAGAAATGGCAGGTGCGCCTCAGCATTTCGCTGCATGCGGCCAATGACGCGTTGCGCTCGAAGCTGGTTCCCCTGAACCGGACCTATCCGCTTGCGCAGTTGCTCGATGCCGCGCGCGGATACTGCCAGAAAACCGGCCGTCAACTCACCTTCGAGTGGGCGCTTATGCGGGGTGTGAACGACTCGGTGCGCGATGCCCGTGAGTTGGTGGCCCTCATGCCTGGACTGAAAGCAGCGGTCAATCTGATCCCCTACAATCGCGTGGAGGGCCTGCCATACGAGCCGTCGACGCCGGAAGCATGCCGGGCATTTCAGAGCGTAGTCGAGAGCGCTGGCATCAAAGCGACGCTACGCAGGGAACGTGGGGGAGACATCGACGCGGCATGCGGGCAGCTGCGTACACGCCAGGCATCAACCCCACCCGAGCGCGCTTAACCAATCCATTCGCTCGAAAGCCTTTTGTGTGCGCAGCTCGAATGCCCGCCAGTTGAAAGCTGTGAAATAGCCGGATTTACGGCGCGGTCAGCATTCTTGGTCGAGCGTATCATGAAGTTGGTTCAGGACATGTTCGACCTCTGCGCGCAGTGATTCCATCGCCTCCGGGGTGTTTTCGGGCGGCGGATAGATGGGCGGACCACAGGCCGAGAGCAGGCGTGCGCGTGGTTTCGGGATAACCAGACGATCCCACGACCGCATGCGCCAGCATTTCGAGGCTGCGAATGCGTGCGGGACTACCGGCAGCCCGGTGCGCAGTGCGAGTATGGCAATTCCGGGTTTCGCGATACGCGGCGGGCCTTTCGGGCCATCAAGGGTAAACCCGACGGCAGGAACAAACTCTGTTGCTGTGCGCATATGCTCTAGTGCGTCGCGCCCGCCACGAGAAGACGAGCCCCGAAGGGCGGGCAGGCCGAAGCGGAGAACCACGCGGGCGGCCAGTTCACCGTCGAAACTGTAGCTGGTAAGGGTGTGGTAGCCGGTGCCCCGGTAATGCCAGGCAGCCAGGCCGAGGGTTTCATGCCAAATGGCGGGAATGACATGCTGGCCTGTTCCAATAAGGTTTGCAATGGTGTCTGGTCCGAGGCGTTCCTCGGAACATGTCCAGCACAGGGCTTTCAATGCGCCCGCAATGAGCGGCGCGCCTGCCGCGAGCATCAGGCGTTGCTTCAGAGTGAAGGCGTAGGGGCTGTGATACTGAAGGCCAGGATGCTTCAATGCGTCTCCATACCCCGGATGAGTTGATAGATGACGCGGGTGCGTGGAACGGGAAGAGCCGCCAACTGGGCTCGGCGCAGGATTTCACCGCTGAGGCTCTCGATCTCCGTGCGCCTTCCGGCGCGTATGTCCTGAAGCATAGGCGAGACGCTTTCGGGAAAGTCCTTGCAGATCTCTTCGGTTTGCTCGACAAGGCTGTACGGGAACCGGTATCCCTCAGTGGAGGCCACTTTCACGCTTTCCACCACAAGGTCGCGCATCAACTGCCGCACCTCGGCAATATCGAGAAGCGCGCCGTTGTGAACATCCAGCAGCGCGGTCAGCGGATTGATCGCATTCGAGCCGGACACTTTCTCCCAGAGGGTCTGACCGGGGGCGGCCGTGACCTCGAAGCGAAATCCCGCCGCCTTCAACGCATCTTCTGCTGGCTGGGTGGAGCAGGATGTCCACGCCCCAAATATGGTTTTCGACGAGGCTGTGTGCTTCACATGGCCTTCGCTGACCAGCACGGCGGCTTCGTGGGTGATGCCCGCAAGCACGTTGGCGCTGCCCACCGCTGAACATAGCGTTTCGGTGTTGCCGAGACCGTTCTGGAGGGTCAACACGGCTACATTCTGGGGCAAAGCCAGGAGAGGTGTCACATGCGATTTGACAAATACGATGATCAGCTCCTGCTCGTCAGGCACGGTAGTGGCAACAACCGGATTGGCGGTGAGCGTACCGTCTGGAGACTCGATGTGGATGCCCGATTCACTCAAGCGTGCGGCACGCTCCGCTTGATAATCGATAAGAGTCGTCTGTACACCCTTATCCGCCAGCCGAGCCGCAAACAAACACCCCATCGCTCCGGGACCGATGACCGAAACTTTCATGGCTTTCCCTCGATTCCCTTGTGTTGGCCAGTATCTCCGTCGAGCTAACTGCTGCCCCCTCGCGGAGTCTGAGGAACGAATACATTGGAGAACTGTTGCTGCTTCTGCAACTCGCGGCACGCTCGAAGCGCGGTTTCACGGTCTGCGTATCGCCCGACAAATACCCGAACAAGTTCTCCGTCTGAAGACTCCTCCAATTCTACATCAAGTCCTGCACTTTCGCGCACTTCTCTTGCATACGCTTCGGCTCTATTCCGGTTGCGCCTCGAAAAGGCTATCAACTGGATGCTGTAGAATGGCGCGCCCTCAGACAAAACGGGGATGCTGTCGGGCGGGAGTTCGATTCTATCGAGGGCAGGCGCGGACTCGCTTTCGGAAGGTTCCGAGGGCTCTTCGGCTGGTTCTTCTGCCGCCGGGGTCTCCTCGGTCTCCGGTTTCTCGGGGTCCGCCGCGGGGGCTTCGGGATCGGGCGCCGACGGAAGCGCAACCGGCCTCGGGCCCGGGGCCCCGGGCACCGTCCTCGGCGCGGGGGCGTCAAGCGGTTCTGACCGGACATCCGCCGGCGCGGTAGCGGCGCGCTCCTCCCGAGTTTCCGGTTCAGGCGCCGGAAGGCGTGTCAATGGGGGAGCATCGGCGGCTCTTCCACGCTCGGCGCGCGCTGTTGGCGCACGAGATGGCTCTGGGGCTTCCGGGAGGATGTCCGTGCGCGGACTTCGCTGCGTTCCTTCCGGTCCGGCGGCCGTTTCTCTCACACGAGGCGCCGGGGGCCGCGCCTCGGGGGCCGGCCGTATCTGAGGTGTGCCCTCGTGGGCGTGGGTCCCCGTCAGCATGGGCTCGATTCGCATCGTGATGACCCCCAGAAGATAAAAGAAGAGGGCCCCACCCAGCAGCACACACACCGCCACGACCATCTGGTTCCTGGTGAGTTGGATGATCGGTTCGTCATCGTTTCTTCGTGCGTTCGGTTTACCCCGCGATTTCATCGGCTGTCTCCATATCTCCGGTTTGTTTCACACCGGGCGAGCTGTCTGCTTCGGATTCTGCTCCGGGGTCTTTCCCGATGCGCGCCTCGACTTCCCGAAGTCTTTGCAGCAGGGCCTGGCGGCCGTTCTCGAGTTCCTGATAGCTCAAGCTGGGGTCGCTCACCTCGATAAAACGGTTGCCGATGCGGTCCGCAAACAGTGCAATTCGCACTTCACTCTCTTCGCTGTCGAATTCTTTTATCAAGCGAAACACTTTTTGCCTGCGCAACAGTTGGGCGGCCAGATACGCCGTGGCCGTATGGTCGCGGCCCTCTTGCTCAGCAGCTTCATAAAACACCTGCCGCAATGGAGAGAAAACCTCGGGCGGCTGCTCCGCTTCAATCTTCGGATCAATATATGTGGTAGACCATGCCGCTATAGACTTTGGGGTCTTGTCCGGCTGCCAATGCTCCTTGTCGAAATCCTCGCGCACGAGAGACTGCTCCTCGATTCGGATGCGAGAAAAAATCTCCTCGCCATGCTCGAAAGGCCGCTCACACGCCGCGCAGATGCGCGCGCTCTTCGTAATTCGAATTTCCATAATACTCTGCGTTACTTCCCCGTATCTTCGGGCGCTCGGCGGGCACCCACAATCCCGGCCCCCATTTTAAACACGTCGACCAGGATTTTTCTAGGCAAATCCAGCACTCTCATCACGTCGCTTGTGGTTTCGAGCGCACCGCTGACAAACGTAATGCTCGGCGCGGGCAGGCTGGCCAGCTCGCTGCGCGGCCGCAGCGTCGGGCCCTCGACCCGAAACTCCAGTTCGAGATTTCTGTTGGCTAAACGGTATCCCTGCAAAGCGAAATTGTCACGAAGTGCGGGAATCCGCTCGGCAGTATCCGGAGAAATCGCGAGCCTGATGTCGTAGTCCATCTCGCCGCCGGTGACGTACGAGCCGTCGCCAGTTATCCTAATGCCTTCTGCCACAAGTTCCGCGTCTTGGGTCGTTACAACGTCGTTTTCGAAGGAAACCAGCGAAGCCAGCCGGTCGAACTTGAGCGAAGGGGGGAGCATGCCCGCGCTCTGCTCCAATTGTTCTCTGAACTGGGCCAGCAGATAATCGCCGTTGAAACGGCCGTTAATCACCTCGAACCGCCCTTGCCCGGTCTGCGTGTGAGGATCGTCACGGTCCATTGAATATGTGATATCGCCAGTGGCCGTACCATCCAGCACGTCAGGAAATTTGAGGTGTTTCAGCAAGGGAGTAGCAGGAATTTGTTCCCACGCAAATGCCGTTTCGACGGTGTTTTCAGCCCTGTTAAGCACGTATTTCCCATTGACGCGTCCTTCTCCCACCAATGCCTCGAACGCAGGGACTGCCATTTCGGCCTCGGTGAAAAAGACTGCTCCGGAGAAGTCGCGGCCCTCCCACGGAGGTGCGGCAAGCCGTTCGGCGTCGAGGTGCAGTACCCAATCGCGCGGCAGCGGCGGAAACCGGTCAATGAGTTCGGGCGGGCATTGTACCGGGTTGAACCATTGTTCGCCGAAAGGCGGCATGACGGCTGACGAAGCGTGGAGCCACATTTCCCCCGTGGATGGCTGCCCCCGAGTGAGAGCCAGACGTAACTGGATATCCTTGAACTCGTGAGGCGTGTCGAGACCGGTGGGAAGCAAGCGCAATTCGTCGAGGCGGCACTCGAACATGGAACGCCATGCCTTGGGTTCCGCGGAGTCACGCACCCACTCATAGGACGCGTCAAGAATGGCGCCACCACGGGACATGTACGGAAGCCGCAGGCACCGGGAAACCGTGGCGATATCGGCCGTATCCGCCGCCATCAGAGCCCGATGCAGGTTCCAGCCGCCTTCAGATTTTTCAATGAACAGCTCCGTGTCCACGACCGTGTCGGCCGCGCGGATCTGTCCTTCTAATGTGAGTTCTTTGTCCGTGTGGAGGTCGGCGGTGCCATGAAGGGTGATGCCCAGTCCGTCAGGTTTTCGAAAAAACCACTTGTAGTCGACTTGGGCCTGTGTCAGTTCCACCGAAAA